>CAZXHW010000004.1:0-30255 GCA_964639915.1 uncultured Heliomicrobium sp. | reverse complement strand
ACCATTTGAACGTCGGAGGCGGCGCTGGCGTTGATTACGACGGCAGCAAAACCAGTTTTGAATCATCGGTCAACTACACCTTGCAGGAATTCGCAAACGACGTGATTTACATGATCAAAAGCGTCTGCGAAGAAGAAAACGTACCAGAGCCGAATGTGATAACTGAATCCGGGCGCGTGCTGGTGGCGTATCACGCCATGTTGATTACCAACATCATTGACGAAATTGAAACTGTGCAGGGTATTCACAACGTAACGATGACCGGCAACGAAGCTCAGGTCATTAAAGAGCTTTACGACCTGTACAAGACGATGAACTCCAAAAACTTCCTGGAGTATTACCACGACGCGCTGGAACATAAAGAAGAGTTGTTTACGCTCTTTGATCTGGGCTTCATCAGCCTGGAAGATCGCGCAAAAGGGGAAATTCTTTTTTGGGAAGTTTGTGACCGCGCCAACAATTACGCCAAGCTGACTCAGGTAAAATCCGAAGAGTTCGATGATCTGAGAAAGCTGCTTTCGGCAAAGTATCTATGCAACTTTTCGGTCTTTCGTTCCTTGCCGGATCACTGGGGAATTGACCAGCTTTTCCCGATTATCCCGATTCACAAATTGAACGAAGCGCCGACCGATACTGCGACGTTGTGCGATATTACCTGTGATTCTGACGGCGTGGTGGATCGTTTTGTTGACCTGCACGATGTGAAGGAAGTTCTGGAAGTTCACGATTTAAAAGACAACGAGCCTTACTATCTGGGGATGATGCTGATTGGCGCATACCAGGAAGTAATGGGGAATTTCCATAATCTGTTCGGCACGACGAACGAAGCTCATGTCATTATTTCCGGCGACGGCGAATATCACATCAGCCGCGTCATCAATGGCTCTAACGTTGGCGAAATGGTTTCTTTCGCCAAATACGAAAAAGAGTTTTTGCAGGACGGTTTCCGTACCCTGCTCGATAGACAGATCAAGAAAGGAAAGCTGGCTCAGGAAAACGCAGGCCATTTAATGGACGAATACGATTCTCATTTTGAAGGCTACACGTATTTGGACACGAATGGTCAGCATTGATTCAGGTTACTGGTCATAGATGTTAAATGGCAGTCTGAACTGCAACCTGTAACCTGATTCCTGTAACCTGAACAAGTCAGCCAAACTGGAAAAACAATGATCCGAAGAATCAAAGGCGCAAAATATCTGACCAAGCCAACCGATCCTCTGCAGGTTGATCGCGACCGTAGTGTTCCGGGCCTACTGGACAAGATGGAGAAAATCTCCTTCCAAGGCCGTAACCTGGCGCTGGCGCATCAAATCTGGCTTCAGATGCTGCAAGAGAACGCCGTCGTTTTCATGGGATTGAGCGGTGCAATGGTTCCGGCGGGAATGCGGCGGCTGGTTGCTTATCTGATCAAAAATCGCTGCATTGATGTGCTGGTTGCCACCGGCGCAAACATCTTTCACGATCTGCATGAAACTCTGGGTCGGCATCACTACATCGGCGACACCAAAATCAGCGACGCTGAGTTAATGGAAGAGCGCGTTGACCGCATCCATGACACGTTCGCGTCCGAAGAAGAGTTTCGCGAAGCCTACGAATGGATCGGCGGGTTTGCCAAGGAACTGGATAACACGCATCCCTATTCGACGCGCGAGTTTCTGCACCTGCTGGGTCGCGAACTGAGCGAGATTGCCACCGAAGACGGCATTCTGACCTCTGCTTTCAAATCCCGCGTGCCGATTTTCTGCCCGGCGATTACGGATAGCGCTTTCGGCGTATCTATTGGTTTAAGCCGCATCGAGAAGAAAAACCAGTTTCAGTTTGACGTGATTCAGGATGTCGTCGAGATGGCGCAAATCGTCTCGAAATCGCGTTCAACCGGCATGGTGCTTTTTGGCGGCGGCACACCGAAAACCTTCATTCAACAGAGTGAAACAGCAGCGGCGATGTTGCACAACACAACACGCGGCCACAAATTCGCGGTGCAGGTGGTTACAGATTCGGCAGATTACGGTGGATATTCCGGAGCTGATTTCGATCAGGCGCAATCGTTCGGAAAGATGTCCAAGAGCAACCGTTCCATCACGGTTCGTTGCGATGCGACAATCGCGATGCCGATTCTGGTGACAGCTCTATCGCAAACCGCCTCAAAAGCAATGCGTACTCGCAAACGCATTCAATTCAATTTCGGCAAAGACCTGCTGATTTCCATGCCCTGACATTTGGTTGTCGGCATTGCAGTAAAAGACAAAGCGCGATGAGTTCATCACTGAAACTCATCGCGCTTTGTCTTTTACGGTGTTTGCTTTTGCTTAAGGCAGTGTTACTTCCTGGCCGACTTCGATATGGTCGGGGTTGGAAATGCCGCTGGCTTGCGCGATGGCGTGATAATGATTCGCATCGCCATAAAACCGTTTGGCAATTTTTGACAGCGTATCGCCAGAAACAACCGTATACGTCGAACCGGCTTGCACATTGATGTCAATGATTGCGTCGGAAACGTCGGCATCAATGCCTTTGATTACTTCCCATAATTGGTTTTTGCCGTAATCTGACGGAACGGTGCCACGAATCAGAAGCTTGTCGCCTTCCAAATTGACGTTCTGGATATTCAAGCCAACATCGTGACCTTTATCCAAAACACGCTGGTACTTTGCTTGTAGTTCTTCAAAACTGGCCATGAGAGAATCCTCCTTGAAAAGTTGAAGTGGATGGAAAACTGGGTAGAGCACCCGTCGCACTTACGGCTCCAGACATACATTGCCTGATTCGAAAGCCATAGTGTCAGTAGTAAATTGGGGATTTAATGACGGAGCGCAGTCTAAACAACTAGCGTATCAGTTAGCAAGTTAAAGATTTTAGAAGCTTGCATGACCGACTTTTCAAGGCCGCTGCTCAACACCAAATTTCAGATTCCTGGATCTTTGACGGCGATTTCAAACGGCCAGTCGTAGCTGTAAATCATAAAGCTGACGTGATGCTTATAACTGATTCTTGCCGTCATTGACTTCCCTTCCCGCCAAAGTTCCAGCCGATGGTCATCCGGCAACCCGCATTCGCGCGCTTTCTCTTTCATTTGCGCACGAATGTCTTCATCCTTCAGATTCTGCAACGCACCACGATGCAAAATCTCTGAAGCCGCCACCTGCATCGCTTGATTCCCCTGATAGATCGGCACGTAAACTGCGACGACGTACACAATCGCTGCCGCAAATGCCAGCAACAAGATCACCATAAACCGTCCGGCTCCCCGTTCGGTCACAGCTTTTCTGCGATCAAAGCTATTCATCATCATTCTGGTTTCAACCTCTTGTAATGTTACTCAACAATTCGCGCACGCTGGCGCGTATGATTTCCGGCGCGATGTCATCGCGAACAACAACTTCGCCGATTTTTGTTGGCAAAATGAGGGGGAGCTTTCCCTGGGCGACTTTCTTGTCGTGCGCCGTAGCGGCGACGACTTCTTGAGCTTTCAGATCATCAATGCGGGGCAGTTTTATTTGTCCAAACCGGCTCAACTCGTCAACACCGAACCGAATGGCCTCAGCTTCAGCGGGCCGGATTATACCCGCTTTCTCTGAAATGGTAGAGGCGCATTGCATTCCATACCCGACCGCTTCGCCATGTTTCAATCGCCGGTAAGCCGTCACCGCTTCCAGCGCGTGACCAACCGTATGGCCGAAGTTCAAGATTCGCCGCAGTCCGGATTCGCGTTCGTCTGTGGTGACGACTTCGGCTTTGATTTCGCAGCATCGAGCGATGATGCGTGTCAGCAATTCCGCGTCGAGCGCAAACACATCTTCAAGCTTCTCATTCAACAAAGCGAACAGCGGTTGATCCCAAATCACGCCGTACTTCAAGGCTTCGTACAGCCCGGCACGCAGTTCACGTTTCGGCAGCGTCGCCAGCGTTTGCGGATCAATGATGACGGCTCGCGGTTGGTGGAAAGCTCCGATCAGGTTTTTGCCCAGCCGATGGTTGACCGCCGTCTTGCCTCCAACCGAACTATCAATCTGCGCCAGCAGCGTTGTTGGAATCTGGACGTAGTTCACGCCGCGCTGGTAGCAAGCCGCAACGAAGCCTGCGAGGTCGCCGACCACTCCACCACCGAGCGCGACAACCGCGTCGCTGCGCTCAAAGCGATTGGCGATCATAAACGCCAAAGCCTTTTCCGCTGTCGCCAGAGATTTCGCCCGCTCACCATCGCCCATCAAATGCATCACCGTGGCAAAGCCCGCCTGCTTCAAACTCTTTTCGACGGCTCGGCCATAAAATCCGTGGACTTTTGGATTCGAGATAATTGCCAGCTTGCGCGTTTTACTGCCAAGCGCCGCTCGCGTGATTTCGCCAACTTGCTTCAATGCACCGTTAGCGATGGTGATGTCGTAACTTCGTTCGTCGAGTGCAACGTGTACTTTTTGAGTCATTGGTTCGATTTGTTCCTAAAGTACATTTCAAGAAGTGGTAAACGCATCATCTGCTTTTCCCCTTCTTCAAAAGATTTAGCCGTAAATTCCGCTTCGGAATCCATTACAATCCAAGGAACACGAATACCCGCTTCGATACAAGCTTTGAACAGAGCGTCGCTTTCAATGTCGGCCATATCACCTCGCCACGCTTTATGTGGATGCAGGAGCATTGTAATTCTAGGCAGAAAATGCCGTCTGCCGTAAAGAGCGTAAATGAATTCGCGCAAAACCAGAGCCGCTATTTTTTGATCGCTGACAATTACTCTTAAATGGGAAAAAGGATTGATAACGACGACTTCTTGATCCAAGCGTTGAGATTTCAGGGCTTCAGCTTCACGTCCTTTCGCCAACACCCTCATCTTTCTGTTTATTGCTACCTGCGGAATATCGGAGATTTCCGTTCCTCTATACTCAGATTTTAAGGTAAGCAAACTAGGCTCAAGCTTAGCTACAACAACATCAGAAATGATTCTTTTAAGATCCAAAGTGATAGCCCCTTTCCCACTACTTTGAATTGCCCAACTCAAGAATCCAGCAGGCTCTTTGCAAGAAAATCAAAATCCAACTCACCCAGCCCAATCATCATCGCCAACTCTTCTACTGAATACTGCTGCCCGGTATTCCACAAATCAATCAGCATCTCGCCGGCTTTTGCCGAAGACCACCAGCGCGATCCGAATTTGGTTTTCAGATAATCACGCATCTGCGCTTCAAAGACGGCAGCTCGCAGCACGTCAGCCGGACAGAACTGGTCGCTAATTACGTTGAGTGCTTCGGCTTCATCGAATTGCACGCGGACGGCTTCGGTCATCAATTCGGCATATCGCTGCCCAAT
The DNA here is from genome assembly GCA_964639915.1 of uncultured Heliomicrobium sp. Classification (GTDB taxonomy): domain Bacteria; phylum Acidobacteriota; class Blastocatellia; order RBC074; family RBC074; genus RBC074. Next base: position 24,951 of record CAZXHW010000004.1, on the reverse strand, counting down.
GCCGCTGGTCAGTTTGCCGGAATGGAATTCCAGTTCGTAACGGAGTTTAGCGGCCTGATGGCGGAGCTTCAGCAAGCGCAACACCGACAGCGTATGGCGGAACTCCGCGGATTCGACAAAGCCGAACGTGCCCATCAGCCATGATTCTTCCAGCATCAAATTTTCCAGCAACATTCCCCACGCTTCGGCAACTGCCTTATCTCCGCCAATCTGGAATTCAGGCGGCAGGTTCCGCGAAGTCCACGCTGCTGCCTGAGCCTGTCCGGCTGAGTACAGGAATTCGCAATAATTCTTTTGACCGCCAGTGGGGTTTATGAGCAGTTTGATTTCGTCGGGAACCCAGATCGGCGAACAGAATGCTGACGACTGTTTGCCGGAACGAAGGGCAGTATCTATTTCTACGTTCGATTGTTTGTCAGTGTTGAAGCCGAAGTTGGAAAACAGGTCGCGGTAAATCCGCAGCATCTGTTCGGGCTGGAAGAACGCATCGAAACGCGTATAACGCCGCAGGTAAGGCAGATCCGCCGAAGCCGCGTCGTCAATGGAAGCTCCAATCTCACGCCTAAGCAACGGCGCAAGTGATGAGACATAACGGCTTTCGGTCGCTTCCAGAATCTTGGCCGCCGCCGCTTCCAGCTTGCCGAAATCCAAGCCTCGCAACTGACTACGCATTGCCGGATAGTTCTCAAACCCCAACTCGACGGCTGCGACTCTCAGCTTTTCAAACCGTTCGGCCTGTAAATCCTGAGTGCAACTGATGACATTGGCTCGGCGAGCGTAAAGCTCGCGGCGGCGCTGGCGGTCGGATTCCGTCGCCAGCAATTCTTCGGATTGGCGAAACGTTACTTTCTCACCCTCCCAATCAATTTTTGAAGCGGCTTCGTAATCTTCGATTTCCGCTGAAAGCTCGCGCACGCGCGCAGCCAGATTCCCTTCCAGCGCAAAAGCGATCAACGCTTGTATGCCCTTCCGTTCGGTTTTACGAGATTCGGAAACGTCGTTAAGTTTTGCGCGCAACTCTTCAACAACAGAAAGCCGGAACAGGTCGCTGTATTCACTGAAAATATGCGCAAGGTCTCGGCGAGCGCTTTGGCCGGAGCGGTAAAGAAAGTCTTCGCGCGCGAGTTCTGAATGGTATTCGCCGAAGCGTTGGCGGTAATCGCTAAGCATTGCGTGCCCTGAGTAAAGCCTGAGAAGCGTTTGGAGAAGCGAACACGCAACATAACGACGGCAGGAAACTCCGTCAAGGCTTGCCAAAGCATGCTTGAAATCAGCAGGCGGTCTGGTCGGCGCGTGAATACATACTGCGGCGCATCCCTTAACCGCAAACCCTTTCGAGGTAAGTAGTCACACGCCTACCACGCCGTCTGCTTAAACAAGCCGGTGTCATAGCCTTCGATTGTTTTGAAGAAATGCTTCACTCAGCAAAAAGGGGAAATACATTTTAGAAATCTTGGGAGATTGAAATGGCATTGTGTAAGGAAAGGAAAGCAACAAAAACAGACCCTGCACCATTCACCTAATCCGTGAGATTGTCTGTTTGTACGATTCGCGGAGAATTGCTCTCGGCAATCGTAAAATAAAAGGCGCTACAGTCGTGGGATTGCCTGTAGCGCCATGATAAGTGCGGTTACCTTCCTCACCCTGGTAACCGCTCGACACCGTCAGTGGAGTTAACCACCTGGTATCTCGTTGCCCCACCCAAGCTAGTGCAAGCTCAATGCCAAAGAATAGCAACAAAGAAAAGATTCTATAAACCGCTGAAAAGCAAAGCTTTGAAGAATCTAGCAGGGTTAGAGGATTAGCTAACCAGAAAGGTAGGCAGGTAATTCTTACTTCCTCCGGTAAAAACAGCTATGAAATAATTTCTCCAGAACTTGAGTATCTTCAGAATATCAGAGATGTCGGATTGGCTAAGGCAGGCAAAATGTTCGCACGAAAAATTTCCAGCGTGATTCGTACCAAAGCCAGACAAAAAGATCAGATGAGCGACATTGAAAAACAGCACTGCCCAAAGTGGCTTGACCAATTATGTGGGGCACAGTTATAACGCGGTCTAGTCCCAATCCGCAGACTTTTCTTCAACTTTTCAACTGCAAGGAGCGAGCTTAATGTCCGCGAAGAATTACCGGCTGAAACTCTTTATTTCTCTTTTCTGCTTCATCTGCTTTTTAGGTCTGGAATTGGCCGCCAACAATTTCTTTTTCAATCCCGTCTCGGCCGCGCAGACAACTGATCCGGCGGAATTTTTCGAAAAACGAATTCGCCCGCTTCTCGTGGCCAACTGCGCCAAATGCCATAACCCGAAGGCACAAGTAGCCCAGCTTGATCTGACCACTGCCGAAGGTTTTGCCAAAGGGGGCGAAAGCGGCTTGCTGATCAATAAAGAGAAACCTGAAGAAAGCCGTTTGCTCAAAGCCATCAGCTACGACGACACATTGAAAATGCCTCCGACCAGCAAGATGAAAGCGGAAGAAATTGCGGCATTGACGGAATGGGTGAAGATGGGCGCTCCGTGGCCAAGCGCAAAAACTGATGTTGCAGCAGCATCTAAGCCATCGGCTCCAAAATCCACGCGCGAGTTTACGGAAGAAGAAAAAAAGTTTTGGGCGTTTCAACCGCTGGGCAATCCGGCTGTGCCCAAGGTCAAAAATGCGAACTGGGTGAAATCGCCTGTTGACGCCTTCATCCTGGCCAGACTGGAAGAAAAGAATCTGACGCCCGCTCCGCCTGCCGACAAACTGACCTTGTTGCGTCGAGCGACCTATGACTTGACCGGCTTGCCGCCGAGCGAGCAGGAAATCAAAGACTTTCTTGCAGATTCTTCGCCCAAAGCGTTTGAAAAAGTTGTCGAGCGGCTTTTGGCCTCACCGCGTTACGGCGAAAAGTGGGGACGCAACTGGCTGGACGTCGCGCGTTATGCCGATTCCACAGGCAATGACGAAGACCATCGGTATCCATTCGCCTGGAAGTACCGCGATTATGTGATTGCATCATTCAACAATGATTTGCCCTATGACCAGTTCGTTCGCGAACAAATCGCCGGAGATTTATTGCCGAGCAAAAACGGAAGCGAAGTAAATCAGCGAGGCATTATTGCCACAGGTTTTCTTGCTCTGGGCCCGAAAGCCGTCGCACAGCAGGATAAAAAGAAAATGCTGTACGACGTGTATGACGAACAGGTGGACGTCACGTCAAAAGCGTTCTTGGGCATGACGCTGGCTTGCGCGCGTTGCCACAACCATAAATTCGACGCGCTGTTGACCAAAGATTATTACTCGATGATCAACATCTTTGCTTCGACACGAAGCTTCAGCAATCCAGACTCGCACGTTTCAGCCGTGTTTGAAAAACCGCTCGTGCCCAAAACTGAGTGGGAAAAATACCAGGCTGCCCGTCGCGAGTATCAAGCCAAAGAAAAGCGCGCTCGCACGGAAATGGACGAAATTGTTGACGCCGTCCGGGAACCCACCGTCAAACAACAAGCTCCGCACGTGGCCGAATACATGCTGGCCGCGCACAAGGTTTATAGCAGCAGCGCACCAGTGGAAGAAGTGGCGAGGCAAACGAATTTATCCGATGAGGTATTGAAACGATGGGTCAAATTCCTGAAGCCTGAAGATTTGACGCCGCAGCATTTGCTTGCCTGGCGAAACGCCAAACCCGAAACGCTGGCCGCTGTCGCGCAAGACTATCAGCGCAGTTTCCAAACGCGGCTGAGCGCCTGGAACGAGCGCGTTGCCAAATGGCGCATCGAATATCAAAAGGCGATTGCTGAAAATAAAACCGCCCTGCCCGACAAGCCAAAATTTGAAGCGGGCGACGACCGTTTCTTTGACGGTGTGTATTTTGAAAATGAAGGGCCATTCAGTCTTTCGGTCAAAGAAAAAACCAAATTCACTGCCGCGCAACAGCAACGTGTTTCCGAGCTGCAAAAAGAACTTGAGACATTGAAAAAGAGCGCTCCCGCCGAACCCGAACTGGCTTGTGCGATTGAAGACGGCGAACCGGTCACACAGAAAGTTTTCGTTCGCGGCGATTACAACAATCCTGGCGAAGAAGCGCCGAAAGCCTTTCCAGCAATTCTCACTGCGTTCGATACCAAGCCGAATTTTTCCGGCAGCGGACGCTTGCAACTGGCCGAATGGCTAACACAACCTGAACATCCGCTGACCAGTCGCGTGATGACCAACCGCATCTGGCAATGGCATTTTGGCGAAGGTTTGGTCCGCACGCCGGACAATTTCGGCAAGATGGGCGAGCGACCTTCGCATCCTGAATTGCTGGATTTTCTGGCGCGGGAATTCGTCAAAAGCGGATGGTCAATCAAATCCATGCATCGGCTGGTAATGCTTTCCAGCACCTATCAAATGGCCAGCGTGAATCCGAACCTTGCCGAAAACGCAGATGCAGACAATCGTTTGCTGACAAGATTCAATCGCCGCCGCTTGACGGTCGAAGAATTGCGCGACGGACTGCTGGCAATTGACGGTTCGATTGATCTGACAATGGGTGGCAGCCTGCAACAAGGACGTGGCACGGACGGCGAAAACAATCAGGGACGATTAAGCCTGAATCCAGAAAAACTGAAACGCCGCACAATTTATATCCCGCTGCGCCGCGCGAATTTGCCTACCCTGCTGAACCTGTTTGATTTTGGCGATGCGACTTCGATGGCTGGCAAACGCCAACTGACCAACGTTTCGACTCAGGCCCTGTTTTGGCTGAACAGCGAATTTCTGGCGGATAGTTCGGTTTCCATGGCCAAAGCGCTGCTGGCCGATGCTTCGTTGAATGATTCGTCGAGAATCGAAACGCTTTACGTGCGTGTGCTCAATCGCAAAGCCGAAAAGGAAGAGATCGAACAGGCTACAAAATATATTGCAGCTTTCAGACAAAAAGCTTCCGGCGAACACACTGATCAAAAAGCCTGGCAAAGTCTTTGCCACGTGTTGATGGCGTCGAACGACTTTCTTTACATTGATTGACGGTGATGAAAAAGACTTTTTCCAATCAAAACGACAAGGCAGAAATCATTGCGCGCCTGCGACAACTGCGCCCTGAGACCCAACGGCTTTGGGGCAAAATGACTGCGCATCAGACAATTTGTCATTTGAATGACGCCTTCAAAGCCAGAGAGGGCGAAAAGTCGAGTTCGCCTGCTCTCAATTGGTTTTCGCGCTCCGTCATGAAGTGGATCGCGCTGGAATCATCTTTACAGTGGCCTCGCGGTGTCAAAACAAGGCCGGAATTTGATCAGCTAATCGGCGGCACTCCGCCTGAAGATTTTGAGCGGGACTGCGCCCAGCTTGAAGCCAGAATCGAACGGTTTTGCCAGCCGTCTGATGCTTCCAAATATCATCCGCACGCGCTTTTTGGACAGATGACTGAAGCGGAATGGCTGCGCTGGGGTTATTTGCATTGCGATCATCATTTGCGCCAATTTGGCGTTTAAGGAATTTTATGACCAACGAACTTTATAAACTGCTGAACCCAATTTACCGCCAAGTGGAAAAACCGTTGTCGCGCCGCGCCTGGTTGCGCGCTGCCGGACTTGGTTTTGGCTCCATCGGTTTGACGGCGATGCTGGCGGAAGAAGCCAGGCTCTTTGCAGCAACGCAAGACGCCAATCCGCTGGCGCCCAAAGTTCCGCCTTTTCCGGCGAAAGCCAAACGCGTCATCTTTTTGTTTATGCACGGCGGGCCGTCTTCGATTGACACCTTTGATCCGAAAGAGCGCTTGGTGCGCGATCACGGCAAACCTTTACCGATCAAACGGCCTCTGGCATTTGCCGATGGGCCAATCGGACCGCTAATGAAACCCTTATGGGATTTCAAACCCGGCGGCAAAAGCGGCATCCCGGTCAGCGACCTGTTCCCACACATACGCGAATGCGTTGACGATATGTGCATCATTCGTTCGATGGTCGGCGAAGGTGTGGATCATGGAGCAGCAATGCTGCAAACCTTCACCGGCAGTTCGACTTTTGTCCGGCCAAGCATGGGTTCGTGGACCGTTTATGGCCTGGGGACTGAGAATCAAAATCTTCCCGGTTTCATCACCATCAAACCAACTCTGTCGCACGGCGGCGCAAAGAACTGGTCTTCGGCGTTTCTCCCCGGAGCCTATCAAGGCACGGCCATCGGCAATTCCGGATTGAAAGTGGACGACATCAAAAACGAACCGATTGAATATCTGCTAAGCAAACACTTGTCTCCGGACGAGCAACGCCTGGAACTGGAAATGCTGCAAAATATCAATCGTCGTCACAAAGAACTTCGGCATCAGGACCCGCAACTGGAAGCGCGCATTCAGGCATTTGAACTCGCCTTCCGTATGCAAACTGAGGCACCGGAAGCCTTTCAGGTAGACAAAGAATCCGAGGTGACAAAGAAACTATACGGTTTGGATGACCCGATCACGGCAGATTTCGGCTGGCAATGCTTGCTGGCCCGGCGGCTGGCAGAACGCGGCGTGCGTTACATTCAATGCACGCACAGCTACAAATGGGATCAACACAGCGAGCTTTACAACCTGCATAACAAAAACGCCCGCGAAGTGGACAAACCCATCGCCGGGTTGCTGAAGGATTTGAAATCACGCGGTTTGCTAAAAGACACATTGGTTATCTGGGCCGGAGAATTTGGCCGCACGCCGGTTTCAGAAAGCGGCGACGGTCGCGACCACAATCCGTATGGCTACACAATCTGGATGGCGGGCGGTGGCGTCAAATCCGGGTTTGTGTACGGTGCGACAGATGATATTGCCTATCACGCTGTTGAAGATCGAATGCACATTCACGATTTCCACGCAACGATGCTGCACTTGCTGGGCTTCGACCACGAGCGACTGACGTACAACTATACCGGACGCAATTTCCGGCTGACGGATGTGGCTGGTGTCGTCGCTCAAAAGATCGTCGCTTGAGCTCACTTCCGCCGAAATGCAAAAAAGAGGGCGCATCAGCAATCTATGCGCCCTCTTTTTTGGCTCTCAGTGTCAGCGAATGTTGTCCTGAGCTTTACTTGCCAGCCTCCCATCACTGCCGACAGCGTTTCACAAAGTCCCCTTCCCGCTGGAGCGTCAGATCAACTACACCGTAAATCATTGGTGTAAAAGACTTAGCTCTTCAACTGCTATAAAGCATTTTTCAGTTGATCAGCAATAATTTTTTGTCCGACTCCTACCTGTACGCCAGAAAGAGAAATTCTCCTACAATTTTACTCAGAAACGGCCATTTTTCTCTATTCACTTGTAGGAAATTGCTGTAGTATTCGGCCTGTAAGAAGAAATCAGCAAATAAAAGTATGACCTACGTGATTCAGTACCAAATTTATTGATCGCGTTAAGTGCCAGCTAAAATATCAAACCAGCATGTTGTCTCCCCGCTTAGACTGCATGTGATATTGCCCTAACACACTGCCCTTGTTAGGGATGTTTTGGCTGCGCTTAAGTACCAATACACAATTTGATAATTCTGGAATTTTGGCGTTTACGAAAATTATTCGCGTCGTTGTTGCGAACTTCGTCGAGTCTTTTTCTGCCCACAATGCCAAAGTGAAAATCAGCAATTACCTCTGGCTTCAAAGGTATTTTTCGGGAGAACTGAAAATGAAAAACCTATGCGCAATTGTCTACGATTGCCGAATTCTAGCGGCAAGTGTAGCGCTTCTGGCTATCCTGACGGCTTTCACATTGCATTCTTCTCAAAACCGTTCATCAAACAAGGCTGGCTGGTTGCAACAAAGCAACAGTGTTATTGGCTTGGCAAGGCCTAAGATGCCGAAAAGACCCGGAATAGTACCGACAATCAAACCAGCCTGATTCCGTACTTCTTCAAATCATACAAACCTGTTTTCATGATTAGCCGCTCCATTTGCCGCAAAGCAATTGGAGCGGCTTCACGCCTTCTTCAAAAGTGGCTGACCACCAGCCGCTTTTTTCTCGCCAGCAAATCTTTCGTAAAGCAGAGGCGGCGATCTTTCTAAGTTTCGCCGAGCCGGATAGAATCTTGCCGCGCTGCAAGCGCCAACTTCACAATACAAAAACACTCAAAAGAAACCTGAGGCAATCATCAACACGTGATACAGCAACCCAGACGACTGCTGGCGGCAATGGCTCACCCCGACGACGCAGAAATTCTGCTGGGCGGAACCCTGTGCCATCTGAAAAATCTAGGCTGGGAACTCGGCATTATCACAATGACCAGCGGAGATTGCGGGTCAGCCACGCATACCAAAGAAGAAATTTCCCGCATTCGCTATGCGGAAGCCCGAACTGCCGCCAGTTCCTTGGACGCCTGGTATGAATGCGCTGGGTTGATGGACGTGGAAATTTTCGCCAACGCCGAAAACCAACGCCAAGTGGTTGAATTGATGCGCAAATTCAATCCCGATGTCGTCATAACGCATTCGCCGGTTGATTACATGCTGGATCACGAGGAAACATCGCGATTGGTGCGCGGTGCAAGCTTCGCGCTTTCCATGCCGCTCTATCAAACCCGGCAAGTTGCTCCGTCAGAACCGACCGAAGCGACTCCTGCGTTGTATTACGCCGACCCGCTGGAAGGCATTGACTTCATGGGCGAACGCCGTTGGCCACATTTTTACGTCAACATCACTGAGACCATCGAACAAAAACGCAAATTGCTGAGTTGGCACCAATCACAGCGCGATTGGCTGCGGGCTCACCACGGAGTTGATCAATACTTAAATCAAATGGCGGAATGGGCTGCGCGCTTCGGCGCGGAATGCAACGTTGATTTCGCCGAAGGATTTCGTCAGCACTTGGGGCATGGCTATCCACACGAGCCTGTCTTGCAACAGGCACTCAATCAAAACATCAAATTACGGAATAAAAAAAGGAGAGTTCAAGAATGAGTCAGTTGAACATTGGCATAGTTGGGCTGGGCTGGGTTGCCGGAGCCCACATCGAAGCGTTCAAGCACATCCCTGGCGCAAAAGTCACCGCTGTTTGTTCGCGGCGCGAATTGGATGAAGCGGCAATTTCCGCGCAATACGGCACACCGTTGAAAGCCTATCAAGATTACGACGCAATGCTGGCCGATCCGAACATTCACGTGATTGACATCTGTACGCCGCATCCGTTTCACCCGGAACAGGCCATTGCCGCCGCCAAAGCCGGAAAGCATCTGATCATCGAAAAACCGCTGGCCATCAAATACGAAGATGCTGTGGCGATGCGAAGTGCAATTCATGCGGCGGGAGTGCAAGCCTGTGTTTGTTTTGAAGTCCGGTTCAGCAGCCAGGGCACGATGCTGCGTTCGACAATTGACCAGGGCTTGCTGGGCAAGTTGCATTACGCCGAAGTGGATTACTACCACGGCATTGGCCCCTGGTACGGCCAGTTCCCCTGGAACGTAAAGAAGGATATGGGCGGAAGCAGCCTGCTGACTGCCGGATGCCACGCGATGGATTTGCTGCTCTGGTACATGGATTCCGAAGTTGAAGAAGTCACCAGTTACGCCACCCGCAGCAGCAATCCGATCTTTGAATCGTATGAATACCCAAGTTCAATCGTCACGATTCTGAAGTTCAAGGACGGCAAAGTCGGTAAGTGCGCTTCGATTGTGGACTGCTTACAGCCCTATTACTTCCATATTCATCTGGTCGGCAGCGAAGGCAGTTTGCTGGACAATCGCATTTACAGCGCCAAGCTGAAAGGCATGAACAAAGCCAAGTGGAGCACGTTGGAAACCGGCCTGATTGATTCCGGCGATGTCGCCGATCACCCTTACCAGCCGCAATTTCAAGCTTTTGTAGATGCGGTGAATAAGAACGAGAAAATGCCGCTGACAGATTTCGACACGGCATTTGAATCTCATCGAGTGGTGTTTGCTGCGGATATGTCTGCGGCGGAAGGTAGAACGGTGAAAATGTCCGAACTGAAATTCTGAACCTACTGCTTGCGTTGCGCGCGCAGCAGCACCCAATCGCAATCCGGCGAACAGCGCGCGTTGAAGTTCTGTTCGCCCAAGGTTTCCGTCACCAGCTTTTCTGAGGTTGTCAGCCCTTGGCTCCAGCGTTTGCGCGAAGCGACAAGAATGCTTTTCGTCTTGCTGGCCGCAGCCATCAACGCCACATTCTCGTCAGAAGTCAGCACGACCAATTCTGATTTTGTGTCTCGCCACGGCAAGTCGGTCGCGTAAAAGTTGATGCCGTGATCCTCATTGACGAAAAAAACCAGCTTCTCTCCGGGTTGCGCCATAAATACGGCGTCCTGCGCCAGTGGGCGAAGCGATTCGCGATTGCCAAGCGCCGGAAAAATCAAATGGGTTGCCGCAACAATCATGACAATTAAACTGAATGGCAAAATCATGGTGGCGATTTGACCACCTTGCCAGAACCACACAGCCAGATACACCAGAGTAACCCCAACGGTTACTCCGCCCATAACCCAAGCCCTACTGGCAGCCACACCAAGTTCTCCCTGGCTGACAAAAATTGCCGCGACACCAATCACCGCAATGAATGCGACAGTCAGCGCGGATAAAATTTTTACCTGCTGCTCGACAATCGGTTGCCACCACTTTTCCAATTCCAATCCAACTAACAAGGCGACTGCCGGGAAAATTGGCAGGATGTAGCCAGGCAGCTTCGATCCGGAAAACGAGAAGAACCCAATCGTGACAATTACCCACAACCACAAAAACAACCGCAACCGATCGGCCAACGTTTCGCGCCAGTTCCGTATTGACTGCCAAGCGCTTGCCAATAAGTAAAACATCCACGGAAAGCTGCCCGCCAGCGCAACCAGAAGGAAAAAGTAAAACGGCTGCGGATGTTTGTATTTGTTGCTCAGGTAGCGCTGGAAGTGATGGCCGATGAAAAATTCGTTGATGAATTCGCGCCCATGCTTTGCGATTACGGGTGCATACCACGTGGCCGCCGTCGCCAGAAAAATCATTGACCCAATTAACAGCAACTTTGGCTTGAACAAAATTTTCAGCCTTCGGGTAAGCAGCGAATACAACACGATGACTGCTGAAGGCAGCACAATTCCGACCAAGCCTTTGGCCAGCACGCCCATTCCCAAAGCAAAACACATCAAAAACCAGAAACGATTTTTTCCCTTTGGTTCTTCGTATTGCTCCCAGATAAAAAAACCAGCCAGCGCCAACGTCATCGCAACCGACAGCGGCAAATCAAAAGTCGCCACACGAGCAAAGCCTGGCCACATGCCGCAAGTCGCCAACACGGCTGCGCTCAAAAATCCAAATCGAGCAGATCGAACCCGTTTGCCAAACCAGAACACCAGCAACACGCCGAGTGTCGCAAAGACAGCGATGAAAAATCGCGCGCCGAACTCGTTTTCTCCAAACAACCAGTATCCGGCAGCCGACAGCCAGTACGTCAGCGCGGGTTTTTCAAACCAATTGATGCCGCCCAGCCGCGTCGTCACCCAATCTCCGCTGATAAACATTTCGCGCGCGACCTGCGCGTAGCGCGGCTCATCCGGGCCAATAAAGGGCAAGTTGCCGAGTCCGTAAAAAAACACTCCCGCGCACAAAGCGATGAGCGCAATGGGGAAGTCTCGTTCAGTGTGTTTGTTTTGTTCGGAAGGAAGTTTGCTGATTTGCACGGTTACTGTTTCAAAATCGAAGCTTCGCGGTTAAATTTCAAGCCTCAGAGTACCATCCAAATCAGTACCGCGACCAGTAGGGAGCGACGTTTCAATATTTTTATGAGTCAAAAAATCAAAACCGCAGTCATTGGCGTAGGCCATCTGGGCAAAGAACACGCCCGCGTTTATCACGCTTTGGAGCAGTCAGAATTGGTCGCCGTGTGCGACACCAACGAAACAAATGGGCAAGCGATTGCCGAAAAATATGGCGCACGTTTCGTCAAAGACTATCGAGAATTGATTGGCGAAGTCGAAGCCGTCAGTGTCGCCACCCCAACCATCAATCATCACGAAGCGACCTGCGCTTTTCTGGAAGCTGGCGTTGGCGTATTGGTGGAAAAACCGATCTCCCGCACGCTGGAAGAAGCCGACGAAATGATTGCGTTGGCTGAATCCAAAAACGTCGTGCTGCAAGTCGGACACATCGAACGGTTCAACCCGGCGTTTCAAGCTCTGCTGAAACAACTAACCAACCCGAAGTTTTTCGAAGCGCACCGGATGGGCATTTTCACCATGCGTTCGCTGGATATTGATGTGGTGATGGATTTGATGGTTCACGAACTGGACATCATCTCCAGTTTAGTCAAAAGCGAAGTCGTCAAAATCGAAGCCGTCGGCATTCCGATCCTGACGCAAAAAATTGACTTGGCCAATGCGCGATTGGAATTTGCCGACGGTTGCATCGCCAACATCACGGCCAGCCGCGTTGCCAGTGAACGCTTGCGAAAGCTGCGCGTATTTCAACCAAACGAATATTACTCGCTGGATTACGCTGAGCAGCAAGTCGGCATGTTCAAACTGACGCCGCCGAAAGCCGCCGGAGCCATGCCGGAAATCATCGCGCAGGGTTTGGAAGTGACGAAGCGCGAGCCCTTGCTGGCCGAAATTGAATCCTTTGTTTCCGCAGTTCGCGACAAAACCGCACCGGTCGTCACCGGAGCCGAAGGACGACGCGCACTGGCCTTGGCCTTGGAAGTTCTGGATAAGATCAAAGCGCATTCGGCACATGCTGGAATAAACCTTACTTTTGAATGACCCACACTTTTCAGGAGATCCCCAGATGGCAAATCTACTCGGCAATTCGAGCGTGCTCGACAATCTGATCGCAATTGTTGTCATCATGCTGGTTTTAAGTCTGATTGTTCAATCCGTTCAAGCAGTGATCAAAAAACTGCTTCAAGTGAAATCTCTACAGATGGAACAGTCGTTGGTTCACCTGTTCCATTACGTGCTGAACGAAGATTCCACTGGGTTTATGAACACCTGGCTGAACCGTTTGCCAATGGTGCGGGCTATGTTCTCGATCTTCAAAAAAAAGGCTCCTTACTTGTCAGCCAGCCCAAACATCCAGGCACTTTTTTTGGCGGTCGAAAAAGAAATGGTAAAGGCTGGCCGCGTCACAATGGGCGGCAAAGTCGCGATGGATTGGGTGTCCAAAGAAGACCTGTTGAAATTCATGGGCAACATTCCGCTCAGCGAAATCACGTCGCTTTTCCCTAAACAGAACCGAGAAAAACTTTCCGAATTGGCCAAACAGCTTGAAAGCGCGCAACAATCTCTCATCAGTTTTACCGAAAAACATGCGGCGGTAATCGAAAAAACTCCGTTGGCAAAAATCCAGGAGCCGTTGACGGAAATGTTTGCCCAAGCTGGTGAACTGTTCAATTCCGGACTTGATCATGTCCGGCTCAGTGATATGGCCAAGTTGGGCGGGATGGAAGTGGGCGACGCGCAAAAGTTGTTGGCCGCGCTGCCAATTTCCATCCAACAAAGCGTTGCTCATCTGGAAGACCAGGCGCACAAAGACGCGCACGCCGCGCTTCAAAAACTTTCCCAGGCAATGAAGCCCGTGCAGGAAGGGTTGCAATCCATTTTCTGGCTGCCTGAACAGATGAGCCAGATCCTGGCCAAAGCCGATAGCTGGTATGGCACGATTATGCAGAGCCTGGAAGACCGCTATTCCAGAAGCATGAAAACCTTTGCAATCGTCCTGAGCATCGTTGTCGTCATCGTGCTGAACGCCAACCTGTTCGCGATTTACCGACAGGTTTCCGGCGATCAAGCCATGCGGGATTTGATCGTCCAATCCGGCGAAGGCATTTTGCAGAAAGCGCGCGAACAACAAAACGCCGGGCAATTGCCGCAAGAACAACCAACAACGGACAAACTCAGTGAGCTGAACCTATCCATCAACCAGGTAAAACAGGCGTCTTCGCTTTACACCGGCTTCGGCTTTTCGGGACCAAAATGGATCAGTGACGCCTGGACCAATCGCAGCCAGATTACGGGCTATCAAGTTCTTGAAACGCTGCTTGGCTGGACTGTGATGGTGGCCCTGCTCAGTGTTGGTGCGCCTTTCTGGCAGGATGTGTTGGAGTCTTTGTTTGGGTTAAAGAATTTTCTGCGAAAAAAGCAGCCTAGCGAGCCAAAATAAGACAGCAACCCGTCATTTCGGCCAAGGCATTTTTTCTGGAACTGGAAAAGTCTTCTCGATTTTCGTTATTTCCAGTTGGAATCGGAAGCCTTTTGATCCGATCTGAAGTTTCCCGTATTCCCCTGACCCTTTGAACTTGCCAATAGCCACAAGCTCAATTCGATTCCTCAGGAGGTCATAAGTCGCCTTTTGACTAAAGGCTGCTTGCAATTTCTCACAAGCTTCATCGGTATCACAGGATAAAACTGCATACGCACGTTTCTCTTTTTCATCACAGGCCAAGTCGTAAAAGAAACACTCATGCCAACCACAATGGGCGCTGGCCTTAAAGCGCACAACTTTATCGTGGTATTTCTCCGGGTTTTCGACAAGCTCACAATACGTAACCAGCGGCGGATCGCTTTTGTTTCCTAACGAGTCTTTTTTTGACTCTTGTTGTACAAGAGCAAAAATCAGCAATAGCAACAACATCCAGCTTCTCATAACGCTCCTACGGCCAGACTTCTTTCGCAACCCACCACGGATGCAATTCAATGCTGAGAACACCGGCTTTGACCATCGGATCGGATTCGGCAATGGCTTTGGCTTCTTCCACAGTCTTGGCGGCAATGACGAAAATGCCGCGCAAATCGCCTGCATCACCAAATGGTCCGGCAGCCACAAAGCTTTTGTCATCCAACCTACGCCGGATGTCCCACAAATGCTCAAGCAGAACTTTTTGTTGATCCGACGCTGTTCCTGCGGAAGCTTTCGGGCCTTTGTTCAACAGCACCAGATAAAACTGCGTCATTGTTGCGGGAGTTTTGGGGTCCACCTGAAACTTCGCGGAAAACTCCTTGCCAATTCCCTTTGGCCCCATCCAGGTGAAAATGTCCATCCGCAATCGCCCTGCTTTGATTGCGGGGTCTTCGGCGGCTAAGGCTTTGGCCTCGTCCAGCGAAGCGGTTTTGAACAAAAAGATGCCCCGCAAATCGCCGTTATCGCCCATTGGCCCGGCGGCCATCAGCTTGCCCATTGCAGCCATTTTGTTGATGTTGGCCATGTGGCCTGCCTGAATCTTTTCGGCTTCTTCTTTTGTGCCTGTCCCGTTGTTAGGGCCTTTGCGCAGAAAACCAAATTGATAAGTGTCCAGGTCGAATTGCGGCGGTTTGCTCTGGTCAGCAGCGGGCTTCGTTTCCGGTTTCTGCGGTGGAGGCGGTTCGCTGCTGGGCGGAACGATGCCTTTCAACCGCATATACACAACCAGATTCCCGTAATGTTCCGAAGTGTGAAACACAGCCAGCGAAGCGGCGTTTGATTTTGGGTATTCGCCTCGCGAACCTTTGTACTTTTCTATCAGCTTCGCATCCGTCAGGGTATTGAACGCGCCATCGCAATACTCAAAGGAAGCTTTGACCGCTTTGACCCAATCATCTTTGGTCTTGGCAGTTTTTTCGGTGGGTTCCTTGCTGGGATTTGCATCGCCTTTGATGGCGGAACAAGCCATGTTTTGCACATCAACAATGTGGCCCAGGACTTCCCCGTATGTCCGCACTTCACTGGTGGGTTTGAAGCCGTAATCCGCCGCGGGCATTTTTTCGGCGGCGGCAATTACGTTTCGCTTGTTGAAGCCGTAATAAAATTTGAAGTTGTCAGCAAACGGGTCTGCGGATTGTGCCTGCGTGATGGCAGTCACAGCCAGCAGGCAGCCGAACAAGGCAACGATTTTCATTGGTTTCATAGTAGTTACACCTTTTCTGAGGTTTTATTTGGCACTCGCATCTTGCTGCATTGCGCCGAAAATGTTGCCTTCCGGGTCGTGAAAATATGCCAGCCAGCCTACGCCGGGCACGGGCATTTTCGGCAAGGCAACTGTCCCACCATGTTTTTCGATGGTGGCAAAAGTGTCGTCCAGCGAAGTCACCATCGCCGTGCAAACGTAAGCATTGACGGCTTGTCCGGGTTGCGGGCGGTCGCCACGGCGCGGCAACAATCCGCCATCAATGCCAGGTTCTTCTGCGGGACCGGTTTTGATCAGCCAGTAAGGTTGACCTGCCCATTGAGTAAATTCCCAGCCAAATACAGCGCTGTAAAATTCAATTGCACGCTCAGGATTGTCTGCATGAATTTCGAAATGTCCGACTCTTGCCATGTTCTGACTCCTTTGAAAGCTGATGTTGATTGGTCCAGCGATTATCCGAAAACGGTTTCGCCGAAGTCTGCAAAAAGTTGTAAAAGCTATAACCAAACTGCGACAGCGTTGCCGTTAAGGCTTTCGGCAACGCTGAACGACAGTATTAAACGGCCAACTACTCTTCTTTATAAAAATACGCGCCAGCAATTGCCGCGACAGCGAATTCGACAATTCCCCAGACAAGCCCGCCCAGATACGGTTTCATCGAAACAACTCCCAACGCGACATAGACATATCCGGCGTAGAGATAAACGAAAAACCAGGCGAGCACGCCTGCGCACGCAGCCGTTTTCCATCCCGCGCCGAAGCGGGGCCTGATTGCGGCATACAGGTACACGACTGCGATTCCCAGGAAGAACGTGATTCCCACAACACGAACCAGAAATGTCTGATTCGTGGTCGGATCGGGCAGATGAAGTTTGTCAAAATCCTGTTTCATCGAATCGGCCAGAATAACGGCATTGAGCACTGATTCGCCGATGTTCAGAACCACTCCCGCAATTAGACCGCCGAGCACAACACGTCCCACGTTAATCTTACTCATAAGTTTTTCTCCGCTAAGGTTGGTACTACGGTTGGTTGGCTGCCGCAGCGAGCCTCCGCTTTAGAAAGCGCCGCTCCGGCTCGGAACACGGACAACGTAAAGCTTGCTGGAAATTATCTGCCGCTTTCTGGGTTTCGCCAAGCTCTTGCCACAGTTCGCCCAAAGTCGCAGGCAGCAAGTAATAATGCTGTAGCGCCGGATGCGAAATGATTTTTTCAACTTCGCGCAAACCAGCTTCGGCTCCACGATGTTTGGCGATGGCGACCGCGCGGTTCAGGGCGATGACCGGCGACGGATTCAGTTCCACCAGCAAATCGTACAGCCGGACAATCTGTTCCCAGTTGGTTAATTCATAGCTGGTCGCCGCCGCGTGGCATGAAGCAATCGCCGCTTGCAGATGGTATTCGGTGAATTCTTCGCCGGCCGCGCTGCGTTCAAAGTGATGAAAGCCCATCACAATCAACTGGCGATTCCACAATGAACGATCTTGTTCAGCCAGCAAGGAAAGCTCGCCGCCTTCGCTGACACGCGTATCCAGCCGGGCTGCTTGAAACAGCATCAGCGATAACAAGGCATGAGATTTGGGCAAATTGGTCGCTGGATGACAAACCAGCAATCGGCAAAGCCGGATCGCTTCATCGCACAAATCCGCGCGAACCAGATTTTCACCGCTGTGCGCCGTATACCCTTCGTTAAACATCAGGTAAACGACTTCCAGCACCGAATCCAATCGAACGGGCATTTCTTTGGAGGCAGGCAGTTCAAATGAAATGCCTTCATCACGAATCAGCCGTTTGGCGCGAACCAGCCGCTGCGCGATGGTTGGTTCTTTGGCCAGAAAGGCGCGCGCAATTTCAATGGTGCCGAATCCGCCAACCGTTTTCAGCGTCAATGCGACGCGAGCTTCGCGCGACAGTGACGGATGACACGCCATAAAAATCATGGCCAAAGTGTCATCTATCGCTTCGCCGTTGGACAGAGTCTCAGCACCTAATCCCGCCAAATTCCGCTGATTGGCAAAAGCTTCCTGGGCGGCAAACGCGCGGACGATTTCATCGGCTTTTTCTTGAAGCGAAGCTTCGCGCCTGAGCAAATCCAGCGCGCGATTTTTCGCCACCTGAATCAACCAGGCGGAAGGGTTGTCAGGAATGCCTTTGTAAACCCAAAGCTGCAACGCTTTGACCAGAGCTTCCTGCACAACCTCTTCTGCCAGATCAATGTGGCGCGGCCCGAAAACTCGCACCAGCGTGGCAATCATCTGTCCGGCTTGGTGACGAAACAGATGATCCACCAGCGCGGGCACCTTGCTGTCCGGAACATCAGTCATACTGATTGTCAGGCTCCGTATGAAGAAAAATCTTCGACTTCGCGAACTTCGATGCGGCTGCCGAATTCCAGGCTGGGACAATCCGACGCCAGCTTGACGGCTTCGGCGTAATCGGCTGCCTGAATGATCCAGTACCCGCCAATAATTTCTTTGGTTTCAGCGTACGGGCCATCGGTCACCACCTGATCCGCGCCCAGTCCGCGAATGTTCTTTCCAGCCTCATCACGGAGTTTGTTCATACTAAGCAGATGGCCGGATTTTTGTAGCTTGTCCGCCCAATCGTTGTACTTCTGAATAATCCCTTGAATGAGTTCCGGCGTAATTTCAAAGCCTTCGGGAATTTCCATGGAATCCTGCGAGATCAGCATAAATTGCGGCATTGGTGTTTCTCCTTGTATAGCGATTAAATTTGCGAACGGTCACAAACCGTTGCGGAAGCAGGCAATGTGGGAGAAGCATTTTACGCTCCCACGCCCATTTCGACCTATAGACGAACCAAGTTTGCAGATTTCGACAAGGCCGGAAATTTTTTCTTTCTGCAAATTTTCGGGGATAAAGATGCGGCTTTGCCGCTTGATGTGCAGAAGTGCTAAGCACTTCCGAGAAGCGTATGGAAGCCACCGGGCTACGCCCGAACAGTCCGGGCGTAGCCCGAAAAGAAATCGCAGGCTTGCTGCAAGTCACAGACTTGCAGCACATCAGGCGGCGGAGCCGCTTAATGATTATCGAAAAATTTACAGGAAAAATTTCTTCGCAACGGCTAGCCGGAATGGGCGACGGCCAGAAATTCAGAGCCAAGTTCGGTCAGATGGGTTTTCACGAAGTGGCGAACTTCGGCTGGCGTGTTCAGCGAAATGGCTTGCGAAGCGAAGCGTTCGGCGTCGCCCAACTTAATCGAACGCACCAAACGGCGAATGGCGGGAATGGCGCTGGGCGTCATGCTCAAATCGCGCAGGCCTAAACCGAGCAACAGGAGCACTTGCGCTGGGTTCGAAGCCATTTCTCCGCAAAGATTGACGGGAATCTGCATTTTTTGGGCAGCTTCAGCCACCAATTTAATGGCCATCAATACTGCCGGATGCATGGGATCAAACAACGAACTCACATATTCGTTGCCGCGATCAACCGCCAGCAGGCTTTGAATCAAATCGTTGGTTCCCAAACTGAAAAAGTCAGCTTCGCGGGCCAGGGCTTCGGCCATCATCACGGCGGCGGGAACCTCGATCATGACACCGATTTCAATATCTGCTTCATGCGGAACCTTGTCTGCGCGCAATTCGCGTTCAACGTCTGCAATGATGCTTTTTGCCTGACGGACTTCGTCCACGTTGGAAACGAAAGGAAGCAGGATTTTCAGCTTGCCGTGTGACGCGGCACGCAAAATGGCTTTGACCTGGGTGCGAAAGATGGGCTGATTTCTGAGCGATAAGCGAATTGCGCGCAGCCCCAATGCCGGATTCCGTTCGGGTTTAAACCCTTCCAGATTCAATTTGTCGCCTCCCAGATCGAACGTGCGCACAACCGCGCCTTCTTCGCCCACCATTTCGGCCAGAAACTTATAGGCCTCGTACTGTTCTTCTTCGGTCGGCAAACCTGTTACAGCTTGTGCATACAGAAACTCTGAACGATACAGCCCGACACCCGCGGCGTTGAACCGTTTGTAAGCATCAATTTCTTCGATCAGTTCAATATTGGCGCGCAGCCGAATTTCACAGTTATCTACGGTAATGGCTGGGAGTTCGCGCTCTTCGATGTCATAAAGCGCCTGCTGTTTCTGGCGCTGCAGTTCTTCGTTATAAAAGATCAGCGTTTCCGGCGATGGGTTCAGAATCACCGTGCCTGCGGTGCCGTCAATGATGACGGTTTCGCCCGAACGAACATGCTCCGTGATGCCGCGAATGCCAACCACCGACGGAATGTTGACGCTGCGCGCAATAATGGCCGTATGCGAAGTCCAGCCGCCAAGCCCTGTGACAAACCCCAGCACATTGCGCGGATTCAAATCCGCCGTCACGGAGGGAAGCAAATCGTCGGCAACGATGATTGAGTTATTTGCCAGATCGTTCAGGCTGCGTTGTTCTTTTCCGGAAAGAATTTTGGTGATTCGGTAAGCGACGTCTTCGATGTCGCTGCCGCGTTCACGTAGATAGTCGTCTTCAATCTGGCCGTAAACATCCAGCAAATGCTGGGTTACATCACGAACAGCCCATTCGGCATTGGCATGGTTGACGCGAATGAAGTTTTCGATCTGGCGGCCAAGCGTGCGGTCTTCCAGCATCAACAGGTGCGCTTCCAGAATGTACGCGTGTTCGGAAGCGAGCGCCGTGCGGACGCGTTCAATGTCTTTTTTGACCTGCGCCTGGGCTGCGCGAGCAGCGTCGCGAAAGCGTAAAATTTCGGCTTCGAGTTGTTCTTTCGGTAGAAAAACACGGACGATACGCCCGCGCGGGTCGTCCACAAGAAAGGCGCAACCGATAGCGACACCCGGACAAACTCCAACGCCTTCAAATCTTTTTTCGGGGACTTTTTTCATCAAATACCCCTCTTACTCTTCGCCAAATTTATCGGCAATTAACTTGCACAACGCCGCAATTGCAGCTTCTTCGTCCGGCCCTTCGGCAGTGATTTGAATTTCCGTGTTCTGGGTGGCCGCCAGCAGCAATACGCTGAAGATGCTCTTGGCATCGGCGTTTTTTTGCCTGGCGGCAATCGAAACCTGGCTTTGAAAGCTGGAAGCCAGCTTGACCAGTTTGGCCGCGGCGCGCGCATGAAGCCCCAACCGATTGACAATGATTACTGTGCGATTCTGCATTTTTACGAATGCGGATTGCGAAAAGCGAATTGCGGATGATGGATTGCGGCGACTGTAAAGTCGTCACTGTTTGCCAGGCAAAAGGACTTCGCTGGCCAGATAAATCGTGTTTTTGCCCTGATCGCGGACTCGGCGCGCAGTTTCCCCCAAAGTTTCATCGGGTTGCTGGTCGGCCAGTCGCAAAATCATTGGCAGGTTGACGCCTGTAACGACTTCAATCGGAGCGCGTCCCAAAAACGTGCTGGCCAGATTGGTCGGCGTTCCGCCGAACATATCGGTCAGAACTACCACGCCCGAACCTTGATTGACGCGTTCAATGGCTTTGCCAATTTGTTCGCGCGCCGTTTCCACGTCGTCATGCCAGCCGATGGAAATCGCCGTCACGTGATGGATGTCACCGACAATGGTTTCCGCCGCGCTGACCAGTTCAGTCGCCAGATTTCCGTGCGTAACAACTACGCCGCCGACTAATGGCATAAATCCCTCTCATACCGAGCACGCGTTCAATCAGGAACGCCGCCCGCTTTTCATTTTCCATTTTCCACTTCTCAATTGTCATTTTTCATTGCGTGGCAACACTTACGAACAATGACAAATGACAAATGACAAACGAAAATGACAATTGGAAAATGTCTTCAAGGCTGTTTAGCAAAGTAATGCCAATGGTCAATCTACCGGCAAAACCGTGCCGATGATGTTGTAACCGCCGTCAACGTAAATGATCTCGCCCGTGACTCCGCGACTGAGCGAGCTAGCCAGGTAAAGCGCTGTATCGCCGACTTCGGCTTGTTCCGTGGCGCGTCGCAGCGGAGCGATTTGGCGGTGGCGATCCACCATCTTGGTGATTCCCGAAACTCCGCGAGCCGCCAGGGTGCGAATCGGCCCGGCGGAAATCGCATTCACGCGAATTCCCTTCGGCCCTAAATCATAAGCCAGGTACCGCACGGAAGCTTCAAGCGCCGCTTTGGCCACGCCCATGACGTTGTAATGCGGCACGACGCGCTCAGCTCCCAAGTAGCTGAGCGTGATGATCGAACCGCCTTCGCCCATCAACGGCAAGGCCGCTCGCGATGTGGCTACCAACGAATACGCGCTGATGTCCAGCGCCGTCTGAAATCCTGCGCGCGATGTGTTGACGAATTCGCCAGTCAGCTCTTCGCGCGGAGCATAGGCCACGGAATGAACCAGAAAATCCAGCTTGCCCAGATCGGCTTCGACCCCTTTCATCATTGCGGCAATTTCGTCATCGCTGCTGACATCACACTGATACGCTGTTGCCCCTGGCAGCGTTTTCGCCAATTCCTCGACATTATCTTTCAGACGTTCGCTCTGATAGTTAAAGGCCAGCCGAGCGCCTTCTCGCGCCGCCGATTGCGCAATCGCCCAGGCGATGCTGTGCTTGTTCGCTACGCCCAGAATCAATCCGTTTTTGCCTTCCAGCAACATTGCGGTTCTCCCAAGTAGTTTTTTGAGTTATTGATGGCCGAAGATAACACGATTGAGCCACTACCGCGACTGCTCCCGAAGCTTAGTTTGGTATGTAACTTGGCAAGACCAATTGCAGTTTTTGCGAAAAATCCAGCGCCGCTTTTCGCGCAAACTCTTCTGCTCCATCGCCTTTGTTGATCGGCACAATCACACGAACCAGCGCTCCGTCAGTTCGCCCAAGCCACATCGCATCTTTGATCGTGTCCAGCCGCGCTCGATATTCGCCAGCAATTACTTTTCCGCGCCCTTGGTACCAATACAGCGCCAGCATCTGCGTGCCATCTTTTTCAATCACGTATTCGTTGGCCTCGCCGCGTTCGCCAAATTTTTGCTGACGGTAATTCCCCATCGTCCAGCCTGCACCGGGAATACAGTTTTGCGGTGAATGAAATGTTTGCCGATGGCGCTGGCTGTTGTGAAAGGCAATGAACAAATATGCGTAAGCTTGTCCGTTTGAATACGTCCGCGACAAATAATCGTCAGCGGCCAGTTCGCGCTCGGTTCTATCGTCCAGCGTTTGCACTTCAACCTGCCGCCAGGAATCAAGCTCAACAGGAAATTCAGCCAGCGCAGTTCGCTGCGGAGCCTGTTCCTGCTCACCGGCTCGCGCCAGATAAAAACCGCTTCCGGCCATCATCAACACCATCGCCCAATAGCCAAACCATTTCCCCACGAAGCCACGCGAAGGTTCACGAAGAAAAACCGAATTGTTTGTTCCTTCCTTCGTGTTTTCTTCGTGTGCTTTCGTGGGAGAAAAAAAGCGCTCCGCCAAATTCAAAGCCTGAGCCAGCACCAGCAACAATCCGACGGCAACCAGAAACACCACCAAACCGGAAAAGCTGTGCAGAAACCCTTCAGCGGCTTTGATGCCTTGGTGATGCGCCAGCACGCCCGTTCCGGCAACGCGCGCTGCATTCGCAAGGACAGCAATCGGAATCACCGCCGCGACCAAAACAATTCGCCGCCACCAACGAGTTTCCGCAAAGTACGCGTACACAACCGCCAGCGCGGCCAACGTTACCAGCGAACGAATGCCGCTGCACGCTTCGACGACCTGCAACTTCATTTGCGCCAGTTCGATGACGTTGCCTTCGCGCAAAGCCGGAATGCCGAACAGCTTGATGGCACGTGTGGCGTAATCCGACGCAATCAGTTGCAACGGAAGAGCAATTTGATTGAAAACGATGTTGGGAATAGGCAGGGCAAATAGCAGCAAGCCAATCGGAAACATCAACTGGCGCAACCAGGCGAAACCGCCGAAGTAAACCATCAAGCTCACGAGTGAGAGAACCAGGGATAGCCGAGTAATGTAAAGCTCTGCGCCCATCACCCCGGCAAACAGCATCAACGCCGCCAGCAACATCAATGCGCCGCCGATCAACCGGCGCGGTTCGACAGGCAAAGCCAATAGCGTTTCGCGCTTCACCCAGATTGCGTAAGCGCTGATGATCGGAATCAAAAATCCGTGCGAGTAGTTTTCATCCACGCGCCAATCATCCACCAAGCGCCTTAACACGTCGTGATAAACCGCCAGCCAGGCCAGGCCGATAACAACAATCCACCAGAGAGTTTTTCGTTCGACGCGAATCATTTTTCGAACGATTCTCGAATCTGCTGGACGTTCCAGCCTGCGCCGAGCGCCAGCATCAGCTTGATGCGCGCTTTATGGCTAGGGAGCATTCCACCCAGAATTGCGCCGATGCGTTTTAACTGTTTGCCTGCGCCATCGTATGCATACGTATCTAAAACGCGCCCGCGTGGACAGCGTGAAGTAATCACCACCGGCAATCCGGCTTCAATTGCCCGCTGAATCGCCGCCATCGCCGGAACCGTCACGTTGCCGCGCCCCAAACCTTCCACCACCAAAGCGCGCGCGCCGTCGTCAATCGCAAAGTTGATAAACCGGCCATCGGCTCCGGCAAAAATCTTGATGATGTCCACGCGGCTTTCGGCTTTATCTGTGGCGATGTGTTCGCGCTCAAACGGGCGGCGCATAAGAATCACGCGATCTTTGTCCACAAAGCCCAGCGGTCCAAAATCGCGGCTTTGAAAGGTGTCCGTGGATTCGGTATGCGTTTTGGTCACTTCGGCGGCAGAAATGATTTGGGAATTCATGGCGACCACCACGCCCAAGCCACGCGCTTGCGGGTCAACGGCCACGCGAACCGCCGCCGCCAGATTTTCCGGCCCGTCCCAACTCAGCTCTGAACTGTTCCGCATTGCACCAATGAACACCACAGGCTTGTCGGTGTTCAAAACCAAATCCAGAAAGTACGCCGTTTCTTCCAGCGTGTCGGTTCCGTGCGTTACGACCGCGCCGACGATTCGTTCATCGCGCAACTTTTCCCTGACGGCCACAGCCAGTTCCATCATTCTCTGCGGCGTCCAGTGGGGTCCCGGCAAGCGGTCGAAGTTGATCAAGTCAAACTCGGCAAGATCATTCAGCCCAGGCACCTGGGCAATAATTTCTTCGCCCGACAGCATCGGAATCGCGCCGCCGGTTGCCGGATCAATCCGCATGGAAATCGTG
>CAZXHW010000003.1:0-31593 GCA_964639915.1 uncultured Heliomicrobium sp. | reverse complement strand
AAAAGCGACCTGGAAAGTTATCGCCAGCGACATGCCCATTGGCATCATTGTTGGAGACACCGGAGGCAAATACGAAGCGTTTGCTAACGGCAATGGGCCCGCGCTGGGGCGTGAACTGGAACTGGCCGAATTGTTGAGCTTTATCAAACGCAATCGGATCAAAAACGTCATTTGGGTAACAGCGGATGTTCATTACTGCGCCGCGCATTATTACAATCCGGCGAAGGCGCAGTTCAATGATTTCAATCCATTTTGGGAATTTGTCGCCGGACCGTTGAATGCTGGAACCTTCGGACCTGGACAGATGGACGACACCTTTGGCCCCGAAGTGAAGTTCACCGGAATTACCAAAGGCATGAAAGCCAATCGTTCGCCGAAAGATGGCTTTCAGTTTTTTGGCGCAGTCAAAATTGATGGCAAATCATCAGTAATGACTGTCAGCCTGCACGACATCAACGGCAAAAAACTGTACAGCATTGACCTGACTCCACAGAGATAAGCTATGTTCAAATCAAAATTCACCCGTGCGCTCATATTTGTTTCGTTGTTGGCATTTGCCGTTTTGATTATCCATCCGCTAACTGTTCGCGGCTGGGGCCAGAAAGGCCACGAGCTTTCAGGCCTGGCGGCAGCGAAAAAACTTCCTAAAGAAATGCCGAACTTCTTCCGCAAAGCAGCAGAACAGCTCAGCTATTTGAACCCGGAACCTGATCGCTGGCGCAGTCGTGACGAATCGAATCTGGATCGCGCGATGGATTCCGCTTACGCACCGGAACATTTTCTGGATATGGAGCTAGTGCCCGAAGCGGCAATGAAAGCGATTAACCGGTACGATTTCACAGCAGAGCTGATCAAAGCTGGTCAGAAACCAACCACTGCCGGTTTCGTGCCTTACCGCATGCTGGAACTGTTTCAAACGCTTCGGATTGAGTTTCGTTTGTGGCGCGCAGAGAAAGACGGAAATAAGCGCAAATGGATCGAACAGCGCATCATCAACGACGCTGGAATTCTGGGCCATTACGTCAGCGACAGCGCCAACCCGCATCACACGACGATTCATTACAACGGTTGGTCGGGCGCAAATCCGAATGGCTACACTGTCTTTTCGCGCGAACGTGGCATCCACTTCCGCTTTGAAGAAGAATTCGTCAGCGCAAAAATCGCTTTGAACGACATCCTACCGCTGATCAACGAGACGCCACGAGTTATCGAAAAACCGCGCGAAGAGTTGTGGGACTATCTGAAAGCGTCGAACAAATTGGTGGAACCGCTCTACATTCTGGACAAAAAAGAACAGTTCAGCGCCACAAACAATTCGCCGGAGCATAAAAAATTCGTCAGCGAACGTTTGGCTGCCGGAGCACAAATGTTACGCGATTTGTGGTGGACAGCGTGGGCATCCAGCGCGGCTGCGCCTGCGAATCCAGCCGCACAACCCAAATAACTTCAACGCGAGTGATCGAGAAGCTGTGGACGGATGGGCAACCTCAAGAAGCAAAATCTACCGACAAAGCTTTGCGCTGTTTGTAAGCGTCCGTTCGCCTGGCGAAAGAAATGGAAAAAAGTTTGGGAAGAAGTCAGGTATTGCAGTGACGCCTGCCGCAGACAGCGCCTTTCCAACGTGAAGCCATGAGATTTATTTTCCTGATAAATGCGGCTTCTACAATGATGATGACTGGTGTCATCTGGTTTGTGCAGATCGTTCATTACCCTTTGTTTAGCCGAGTCGGCCTGGCAGAATTTGCGCGTTATGAAACCGCGCACTCGAACCTGACATCGTTTGTCGTCGTGCCGCTAATGTTGGTGGAGTTAGTAACAGCGTCCCTGTTGGTGTTGACCAGACCACCAAACTTACCGCCGATTTGGCTGATTACTGGATTCATTTTGGTTCTTCTGATTTGGGCAACGACCTTTTTCCTTTCAGTTCCACAACACAACAAACTTTCATCCGGGTTTGACACTGTAGCCCATCAAACTCTTGTGGCCACCAATTGGATTCGCACCGCAGCCTGGAGCGCGCGCTGCTTGATCGTTCTTTATCTGCTGGCAAAATGGACGAAGTAATCATTTCCTGTTTCTGGTCAATTCTGTCTCCGCAGCAATGAACCCAAACGCAGGCCAGTATTTTCCACTCACGATCTTTCGGAAAAGCTCTTCAGCTTTTGCACGGTTGCCGTTGTACAGATGCCAGTTGCCAAGACCGTAACCAACTGTTGCAATTTCCAAATCTGTGGCCTTTTCGATGTTGACCAGATCGCTTTCTTTCTTCAAGCCTTTATAAAACAGCAAGCGGTCAAAATACGACTTGTTCTCTTTTACCTTCATGGCCGGCGTGATGCGTTCAAGCACTTTCGCGGCTTCCGCCGGTTTTCCCATTCGCCGATAAGTCATATACAGCCAGTCGGATACGGCAATAACGGAATCGTCGCGTTTATCCGTGGTGTCAGTTTCGGCAACTTGTCGGCAGCGTTCATAAGCCGCGGCAGCTTTGGCAAACTCACCTTTCAGATAATGCACCAGCGCCAAGTGATACCAGACATCGAAATCTTTGTCGTTCAGCTTCGCAGCCCGCTGCATATCGGTCAGAGCTTTGTCGAATTGGCGCGTTGAGATGTAGCGATGGCCGCGATGGCGATACAGTCGCCAATCGTTCGGAGCCAGTTTGATGCCGCGCGCATAAGTTTCAATCGCGTCGTTGTATCGCCAGACGTTTGCCTGCGCCCGGCCAAGCGCGATCAGCAAGTCTATGTTTTTCGGATCGGCGGCAAGCTTCGCTTCAGCGGTGGCAATTTCGCCTTTTTCATCGGCATTGGCAAAATGTTTAACGCCAAGCAAGGAAACAATTTCCGGTTTTTGTGGCAGTTGAGCCGTTACAAACACGGCCAGACAAATTGAAGAAAAAGTGATTGCGGCAAAACGGCTAAGCGAGTTCATAAGGCCTCCTGACTAGATCGTGTGAAAGATGAAGCGGGCGAATTTTATGCGCGGCGTTTCCGTCGCCGCAAGCCTTGCTTGTCAGGCATCGAGCCAGCCGGTAGCATGCGCTGCGTTTCGTTACTCACTGCAGGAGAAAACCAACACTTTTGAACTCCAAATCATATTCAGACATTCAACTGACTGCCATTCGTGGAATCCCGGAAGTTCGTCCCGGCGATGACTTGGCTTGGCTGCTCGTGCGCGCGATTGAAACACAAGGCTTCAAGCTGGCTGATGGTGACATTGTTGTTGTTGCCCAAAAAATCATTTCCAAGGCGGAGGGGCGCCTGGTGAATCTGGAATCCGTCACGCCATCGGCGCTGGCGCTGGAAATTTCCTCGAAACAAAACCGCGATCCGCGTTTGGTGGAAGTCATCCTCAGCGAATCGGCCAATATCATCCGAATGGACGGTCATGTGCTGGTGACAGAAACCAAACACGGTTTCATTTGTGCCAATGCTGGCGTGGATCGTTCAAACGTCGCCGGAAAAGATTGGGTCGCATTGTTGCCAGTTGCGCCAGACGATTCAGCCTTACTGTTGAAGACGCGCTTGGCCGAGCGGCTGAAAGTCAACGTTGCGGTGATCATTACCGACACTTTCGGACGCCCCTGGCGCGAAGGCCTGACCAACGTTGCCATTGGGGTTGCAGGCATGAAGCCTATGTAAGATTTTCGCGGCCAGCATGACGATCACGGCAAAGAATTGTCAGCAACGGTTCTGGCCGTGGCAGACGAGGTGGCGGCTTCGACAGGATTATTGATGCGAAAAGCTTCGCGCATCCCGGTGGTGGTGCTTCGTGGCTACTACTTCGAACACAGCGACGGCAGTGCAAAAGAATTGATCCGGCCCAAAGACCGAGATTTATTCAGGTAATTTCAAACCAGCTTCAGCGACCGGCGCCGGAACCACCCGGTCAAGCTAAATCTGACTTCAGTCGCGGGCAGAACCTCGTGAAAAAACGTGTCGCTTCGGAATAGCACGCAGGTTCCGGCAGTGGGCAACACATCAACAAAACTGTTTGGCAAATACAGCCGCAACTGCCCGCCATAGTCTTCTTTCCAATCCTCATTCAGATAAAACGTGCAAGAGATCGCCCGTTCATCGGCATTGTTAAACCGGTCGAGATGCTTTTGATAAAACGCGCCCGCTGGATAAACGGCAAAATGCGCTTCGTACGTGGACAGGCTGAGAAACAATTCGCGGTTCAAATCCTGTCGCAACTCTTCAACTGCTTCGCAGTAAAGCGATTGTGCTTCGGTTGCTGACTGCTCGTCCAGCCAGCGAATATGATCGCTGCGAACGTCAGGGCGAATGGCATAACCGCCCAAGCGCCCCGTCCCTGCCTTGCGAAAATCTTCAGATTGCCACAGGCGTTCGGCTTCGGCGCGCAATGCCGCGGTGATTTCCTGTGGCAGAAAATCTTTGATTACTGCCCAGCCACGATGCGCTATTTCGTTTGCCGTTTCTGTAAATCGGCTCATGCTCCGGCAGCTTTCAAATGTTTGATATTTGCTTCGACACAGGCGTCATATTCAGCGGCGCTGATAAAGCCTGATCCGTGTTCTTGAATAAATTTCAGATCGGCGGCAGAAGCTTCGATCTCGCTGACGTTTTTTCCTTCACTGGCCAACGGAGTGCGATCCATTTGCAGCACAAACTCTGCCGTCATCGGACCTTGATAGTTGATCTCTTTCAAAATGCTGACAACTTCTTTCCAGTCGTAACGCCCCTGCCCGCAAGGTTTGCGGTTATTGTCCGCCACATGAAAATCCAGCAGGCGGGTGCCCACATTACGAATTGCCTGACGCCAATCTTCTTCTTCGATGTTGATATGAAATGCGTCCAGCACCACGCGCATATCGTAGCCAACTTCTTCCACCAGCCGTAGCGCTTGATCGTGGCGTTTGATGAAATAGGTTTCAAACCGGTTGAGCGGTTCAATACCAGTTTTGATACCGTTGTCCTGGGCAAAGGCGGCGACTTCTTTCAAACTTTCCACCGCCCATTTCCACTCTTCGGCTGCTGATGCCAGCGGTTTCACTTTGCCAACGACGGACGGAACAATGCAGAACATCTCGCCCCGCAAAGCTTTGACCATGCGAATGCAATCTTTCATGTAAGCGATCGTGCCAACGCGAACATACTTGTCCGGATGAATCAGGTCGCGGCCTTCAAACATCAGCGTCACGCCGCCCCAACATTCAATTTCGTATTTGTCCATCAGCCCGCGCACTTCTTCCCAGTTATAACGATCAGGCTCGCCACTGATTTCTATGCTGTCATAACCAAACCGGTGCAGCCGTTCAAGCGTGGTTTCAATCGGCTCCGGCCTCATCCAGTTATGCATGGAATGCTTCATCGTTTTTCCTTCTTTTGAAATTGGCTTTTCGGACTACTTCCCAAGAATCGTTCGTAATTCGCCAGCGTTTCTGCCTGCGTAGCGCAAGATCACGCCATCGCGTCCAACCACCCAGCCATTGTCACCGTGGAAGGTGACAGCTCGCAACGGAGTGGTCGTGTTGCTGGCATCGCGCTGCCAATGCCTGCCGCCATCTTCAGTTTGCAAAATGACTCCGTTTAACCCAATCGCCCAGACTCGTTTTGCCGTCGTGGCTTTCACGCCAAGTAAATTGCTTGGCACATTGCTGATCTGCACTGTCCAATTTTCACCGCTGTCGGTTGTGCGCAAAATTAATCCGTCTTCTCCAACAGCCCAACCCGTTTTTGCGTCGGCAAAGCAAACGGAATAAAGCCATCGGCGCGTGCCACTTTCCTGTTGTTTCCAGGTGACGCCGCCATCTGTCGTATGAACGACGCTTCCTGCTTCCCCCACGGCCCAGCCTGTTTTGGAATCAAGAAACATCACGGATTCCAACCAGAAACGATTATTGGACTTTTGCGCCGTCCAGGTATCTCCGCCATCATTGGTAAACAGAATCAAACCTTCTTCTCCGACAACCCAGCCTTCTGTTAACGAAACAAAGGCCACGCCATGCAGATCAAGCTGTGATGTCAACGGTTTCACTTGCCACGATGCGCCGCCATCTGAAGTCCGCAACACTGTTCCGCGTTCACCGATGACCCAGCCGTTTTGCGGATCGGCGAAGCTGACTCCGCGTAGATTTGTAATCGCATTTGAAGTTTGTGTCCGCCAGGCTCTTCCGCCGTCGGTTGTTGCCAAAAGGCTGCCATTCATTCCGACAACCCATCCATGTTCGGCATCGGTAAAATTCACAGCGTTAAACATTTCTTTTACGCCGTCGGTCTGTGGCGACCATTTTTCTCCACCATCGGTCGTTGAATAAATGACTCCACCATCGCCCGCCACCCAGCCGGTTTTATCGTCCACAAAACAAATCGCGCTGAGCAATTGCGCGCTGTTTGATAGTTGCGCGCTCCAGGTTGAACCACCGTCGTCCGTACGAAGAATCGTTCCGTCGGCGCCACATGCCCAACCCTGTTTTTCGTTTATGAATATGATCGAGTGCAAATTGCTCGACGAATTGCTCGGTTGAACCGTCCAGCTCACTCCGCCGTCTTCACTGCGCAGAATGATTCCTGTTGCGCCGACCACCCAAAATTGGTTTGGCGCAGCCACAAAAGCGCGGAGCAAATTGGCGGATGAAGTTTGATTTTTTGCCTGCCACGAAGCGCCGCCGTTATTTGTCATCAACAGCGTGCCTTCTACTCCAACAGTCACACCGGTTTTGTCATCGCTTAATGCCACACCAAGCAGTTGTTTTGTCGTGCCGCTTTTTTGCTCTGTCCAACGTTCTCCGCCATTGCTGGTCGTCAAAATCAACCCTTCAACGCCAACCGCCCACCCGCGCCGTTCATCACTAAACCAAACCGCGAAAAGATGTTTTTTCGTCCCGCTTTTTTGCGTACGCCAGTTGTCGCCGCGATCTTCAGAGCAAAGGATTTCTCCGCGAGCACCCACGGACCATGCTTTTTTGCCTACAACAGCAAGTCCGTAAAGCGGAGTGTTGACCGGACTGCGCGCCGATTCCCATTCTTTGCCGCCATCAGTAGTTCGCAGAATCGCGCCATCGCGTCCGACTGCAATGCCTCTGCGAGCATCGCTAAACTGAATGGCGTAAAGCGGATTTCCCTGAGGTCGCGGATTCTGCCAGCGCCACAATCCTGTTCCCGATTCAGTTGCTGAAAACGTCACAGTAACCGCAAGAACAGTGAGCAAACCAAGCATCAAGCTGAATGATTTTACATTGGACATAAATTGACGAAGCCCTGGGGAAAAATCGTGTCTATGATATGCCACGTTGTTTGAAACATGTAGCTATAGAGTAAAATCGGCGCGAAGTTTAGTTTGCGCTGAAACCCAATCCAGAGGTGAAGATGACCCAATTGAATCAAAGAAATCGCCTATCTAGCTTCAAAGATTTCTGGCCTTATTACGTCCGCGAGCATGCGCATCCAGTAAATCGCATTTTGCATTTCATCGGCAGCACTCTTGGATTAGTTTGTTTGGCATTGGCATTTTCGGTTGGCAGTCTGTGGCTGCTGCCAACGGGTTTGGTTTTCGGGTATGGCTTCGCGTGGGTTGGTCATTTTTTTATTGAGCACAATAAGCCGGCGACGTTCCAACATCCAATTTGGTCCCTATGCGCTGATTGGAAGATGTGGTTTCTAATGTTAACTGGCCGTATGCAGCCAGAAGTTCGACGTGCGATTGAGTCAGCCTAAATGCAGCTACCCCATTTGCCGCAAACCTTACTGTCGAGCCATCCGAAAGGGTTTGTCAAAAACGCTATTTTAGCTTTCTGACCTTACATGAAAAGATATTTCTTTCGCTTAACCTATTTCTTTTCAGCCACTTCCAAAAATTTTCCTGGTAGTAATCCATCACGGCACATAACTTGTTAGACTATAGGCGCTCTTATTGATTCGCCAAATGAGTCAGAGAGATTGAAACTAACAATAATTGGTAAGCGGCAGCTTCTGAATCGAAGCAGCTCCAAGGAGGAAAGATGTTGAAGATGAATAAAAACCTGTTTCTGGCAATTTTGGCTCTGGGTGTGCTGTTCGTTTTGGCGACTCCTGACGCAATGTCTCAAACCCTTTGCCGCACTAGCGATAACAATTCTCGGTCGGTTTACAATACCCGCGATTATCGTGACATGGATTACAGAGTCGTAAATAATCGTAGCCGCGATTATCGCGACAGCGATTACAACTATAACGATTACGGTTACCGCGATCGTGAAGACACAACTGGCAAAGCGATCAAACGCACGGGCATTGGTGCCGGCATCGGAGCTTTGGGTGGCGCTGTGATTGGTGGAAAGAAAGGCGCGTTGATTGGCGCTGGCATCGGAGCAGCGGGCGGTTACATTTACCACCGCGAGAAAGCCAAGAATGACCGGTATCGTTACTGACTCTAAGTCAAACAAACGATAGCCTCTTATGAAAGGGCGATGGATTAAATCCATCGCCCTTTCTGTTTTTATATGGCCAATTTTTAAGATTGCATCAGTTTAAGCCTGTGATATTCTCGAACTTCGACCACCCCAGCCGTCCTAATCATTGACTTCTAGAATGTTTTCTAAACTGAGTTTTTAACCAGCCATGGAGGAAACCTGTAATGAAACGAAACCTGATCGTTGCATTCTTTCTGCTCTGCGCTTTAAGTATCGCCCCTTTCAATGCCAGTTCTTTTCAGTCACAAACTGGCACAATTTCCGGTAGCGTCAAAGACCCCAAGAATGCTGTCATCGTCGGGGCTCAAATTTCAATTCGTAGTGAAGCGACTGGCGAAACGCGCAATGCGATTACTGACAGCGAGGGCAAATTCAAGATCGAAAATCTTGTGTCAGGAACTTACAAAATCAGCTTCTCTCGCGCCGGCTTCAAAACCAGAGAACAGGCCATCAACATCGAAATCGGCAAAACCACTCCGCTTGAAATCAAACTGGAAATTGCTGAAACCAAAGCGGAACTGACTGTTGGCGCAAAAGGTTCAATTGCCCCAAACACTGATCCAAACTATCGAGCATTGCGCGATGGTCAAATTGCAGAAAGCTTTTCTATCAGCAATCTGATGCTCAAACGTGATTTGAGTGTGATTACGTTGAAGAGCGGTAATGTGAGCTTTTTGACGCCAGTGCTTGGCCGCACAGCAGTAGGAGTTTTCACGGGAGAGGGTGAAATTAGCCTGACCCCGACTTTCTGGATTGAACAAGATTACTTGAAGTTCGTCACCGGCAAGGAAGCCTTCACAGATTCTTTTGGACGGGCCATTTTTACCTTCACCGACGACACATATCAGGAAATCAAAAAACAAGCCCAAGCCGGTTCGGCGGACGCTCGCGCTGCTGATGCGTTGCGCGATTTTCAGAAAAGAATGCGCCGAAACACAGACACGCCACGCAGCATGGTCGAGGCCATGCTATCAGGCGAAGACGTCGAAAACATCGAAGCTGAACTGCTGAATGGTTTGTATAACCCCAAACGCCCTCCCATGTTCAATGCCTACATTTCTGGCAAAAAATATAACGATCTGCGTTTTCTGATCAGACCTGACGGAGCGATGACCAGCTTGCCCGCGCCGGAAGAAGTCGCGTTGATTCACCTAGATCCGCAAGGTAAGGAAGAAGGCATTCTTTACCTGGCGCACCAGGAAAGCGAGTTGAAAAGCGGCAAGGCTGGGTCGAACGAAGACAAAAGAATTTTTGATATTGAACATTACAAAATCGAAACCGCGATTCGCGGCGAAAAGCTAACCGCAAGCGCCGAAATGACTTTTAAGGCTTTGGCAGACGGCGACCGGATCATCAACTTCGCGTTGTTGCCGACGTTGCGCGTGACGCGCGTGACAATGGGCGGAAACGACATCCACTTTGTTCAGGAAAAGAAAAATGACGACAGCGCGTTTTACGCCATTCTGCCCGAAGCCACCTTCAAAGGTCGTCAGTACAAAATGACCATTGAATATGGCGGCGAAAAGGTTTTGGAAAATGCCGGAGGCGGTAGTTATTACGTCGGCGCGCGAACCAGTTGGTACCCAAGCGTCAACGCCTTCACCGATCGCGCCACGTTTGACCTGACGTTCAAGGTGCCGAGCAAGTACACGCTGGTCAGCAACGGCAAGCTGGTCAAAGAAGCCAAAGAAGAAGATTTCGCCGTGACCCAATGGGTATCGGAAATCCCACTGGCAGTTGCTGGTTTCAATTACGGCAGCTTCAAAAAGAAAAGCGTCGTTGACGAAAAATCCGGCTATCAGATTGAAGGGTACGCGACCACAGAAGTGCCTGATTACCTGAAAGGCTCGGGTGTTGGCGGCATGGCTCCGTCCCGATTGATGGACAACACAATGATCGAAGCGCAAAACGCCATTCGCGTTTTTAACCATTGGTTTTCGCCTGCGCCTTACGGACGCATCGCCATCACACAACAACCGGATTTCAATTTCGGTCAATCATGGCCGAGCCTTGTCTATCTACCGTTGAGCGCTTATCTGGATTCAACACAACGTTGGCAGTTGATTGGGTTGAATTCCGGCTTCACGGATTTCATTCAGGAAGTCACTTCGCATGAAGTCGCGCATCAATGGTGGGG
Organism: uncultured Heliomicrobium sp.; assembly: GCA_964639915.1. Classification (GTDB taxonomy): domain Bacteria; phylum Acidobacteriota; class Blastocatellia; order RBC074; family RBC074; genus RBC074. The sequence goes on along the minus strand of CAZXHW010000003.1, from coordinate 21,040 downwards.
ACACGTTGTTGGATGGGCATCATTTCACGATCAGTGGCTGAGCGAAGGTTTTGCTGATTTTTCAGCCGGCCTGTACCTGCAAGCCACGGAGCCGAAGCTGGATAAATATCTGCATTTCTGGGAGCAAAGCCGAAAAACGATTTTGGAGAAGGATCAATTTGGGCGTCGCCCAACGGATGTAGGACCGCTTTGGACAGGTTTGCGGTTAAACACCTCCAAAAGTCCGGGGGCGTATCAAAAGCTGGTTTATCCCAAAGGCGGTTATGTTCTGCACATGCTACGCTGGATGATGTACGACCGTCAGACGGGCGATCAAAAGTTCATCGCGATGATGCAGGATTTTGTCAAAACCCATTTTAACGAAAACGCTTCAACTGAATCCTTCAAGAGGATCGTTGAAAAACACATGCTTCCAACAATGGATTTAGGGGGCGACAAGACAATGAACTGGTTTTTTCTTCAATGGGTTTACGGCACTGAAGTTCCCCGTTACCGGTTGGATTATTCACTGACACCGGAAAGTGACGGCAAGACATTGCTAACGGGCAAAGTCACACAAAGTGACGTTTCTCCTCCGTTCAGAATGGCTGTGCCTCTTTACCTGGATTTTGATGGCGGAAAAGTAATGAAGCTTGGCTCGGTTCCCGTGCAGGGAAATTCGACGACCAATGAATTCAAGGTCAAACTGGATCAAAAACCGAAACGCGTTTTGATTAACTATCATCACGATATTCTGGCCGCCGAAAGCGTCAGCGTGGGTAAGTAAACTTCACCGATGAACCCAAGCTTCGGTTTAACAATTCGTTCACGGCTGGAAAGAGCATCGTCATCAATGCGCGACGCAACGTTGGCGATGCTCTTTCCAGTTGAATGCCGTGTGTGCGGCGAAATGATCGAATCATGGATTGATGGTGTCGCTTGCAGCCAATGCTGGTTGGCTGTCGAACAAAAAATTGAGCGAATCCGATCTGAAAACAATTTCTGCGCAAAATGCGGTTTACCGTTGCCACCTTTACCGCAACTCAACCATTCTGAAGCTCGGTATTGCGGGCGATGCGACGACTTGGCATTCACTGTTGCGCGCGCCTGTGGGGTTTATGAAGGTGCGTTACGGGAAAGCGTGTTGCGATTAAAAAGCCGTCCTCAAATTTCCACTCGGCTGCGCAAACTGCTAAAAGCTGCCTCGCTCATTCTGCAGGAAGTTCAAGCTTGCGAATCTATTATCCCCGTTCCACTGCACCAAAGCCGATTTACCGAACGCACCTTTAATCAGGCTGAAGTGATTGCCAATGAATTGGCTGCTCTTACAGGCCTACGAGTTGATACCGCCAGTTTGATTCGAGCCAAGCACACGGAAAAGCATCGCGCTGGAATGAAAACGCGTGAGCGCGCACGCTCGTTGGAAAAAGCATTTCGCGTTCGCGCGCCACGGCTAATTGAAAACAAAGCGGTGTTACTGGTTGATGATGTGATGACGACTGGCAGCACAGCAAATGAAATTGCCAACACACTTCTCAATGGTGGTGCCAAGACGGTTAGCATATTGACCCTGGCTAGAGCGGCCACTGAATTCAATTTTTGATTTCTCCTCAAATCTCTTTTTGCTGCTTTGAGCAATGATGTTGTCTGGCTTATGCTGTCGTTCGTTTTCTCAACACCTGCGAACAACCTATATCTAAATGGAACTTCTAAAACACTTTATTGACCTCATCCTTCACCTGGATAAACATCTTGTCGAACTCGTCAGCCAGTATCAATCGTGGACCTACGCCATCCTGTTTCTGATAATTTTCGCGGAAACCGGATTGGTCGTAACACCATTTTTGCCTGGTGACTCGCTGCTGTTTGCTATTGGCGCTTTAGCTTCCAAAGGCGAGCTCAATGTCTTTTTGGTTGTCGTGCTGCTCAGCATCGCAGCAATCCTTGGTGATACAGTTAATTACTGGGTCGGCAAAGTTATCGGGCCAAAGGTATTTTCCAGTGAAAGTTCGCGATGGCTTAACCGTAAACATCTGGAACGTACTCACGAGTTTTATGAAAAGTACGGCGGCAAGACGATTATTTTGGCTCGTTTTATGCCGATCATTCGCACCTTCGCTCCATTCGTCGCCGGAATAGGCAAAATGAGTTACGGAAAGTTTTTGCTTTATAACGTCGCAGGCGGGATCGTGTGGATTGCTGGCTTCACCTACGCAGGCTACTTTTTTGGAGAGATTCCCATTGTCAAACGCAATTTCACCCTGGTGATTTTTGCCATCATCATCATTTCGGTAATGCCTGCGGTTATAGAAATTTGGCGCGCAAGGCGAGCATCTTCTACGAAATGAAGTTGGATGAATTTGCTACTGCCTAATAAAACAGATACTTCCTCCAATTTTCATCTGACCGTCCCAAATAGCGCATAATTTGCCGATTGACGTGCAAACTGAATGATTGCGGGCGCTTTAGCAGCTTCATTCCCACTTCTTCCGGGAGCTTATTGCCTTTGCGGTTATTACAACGTTTGCAGCAAGCCACCAAATTGTCCCAATTGGAACTGCCGCTTCGCGAGCGAGGAACAACGTGATCAAGCGTCAGGTCAGCAGGATTGAAAACTTTGCCGCAGTACTGGCAGGTGTAATGGTCGCGAAGCAGGATATTTTTACGCGAAAGACTTTTGCGCTCGAAGGGGATGTGTTTGTAATCTGTTAACCGAATGACCGATGGCACGTGGAGCGAGCTTCGAGCCGAGTTATAAAGTTTATCGTGGCGCTCTTCAGTCCGCGCCAGTCCCTTCAGAATCAGCACAATTGCCCGACGTGTTGTGCAGACATTGATCGGTTCATAGGTCGAATTGAGAACTAAAACTCTGCCATTCATCAAAAAACACCTCGCGTAAAAAAGAAACGCACCGGCAAAAATACCAGTGCGGGTTACTAATGACTGCCGTCGCGCAAGCGTGAGCAAATGCGCCAGAAGTTTTTACTCTTGAGATGATGACATTCGTTGATGATTGTGGAGCATAAGGACGCGCTCCGCGATTACTGCAAGCGGTGGGAAGAATTCGTGAGTAAAAATGAGAAGGGTTCGTTAAACGCCTGAAGATCGCACCTCATCAAAAACAACTGGAATCTGTGCCGATCAAACTCTCTCTTTCAAACTATCTTCATTCAATTCATTCAGTTAACCAATCACCTAACCAGCAAATCTTGACTCTTTTCAGAAAAACGATCAGAGAGCTGGAGCGACGCCGCGGAGTATAACACACCTGAAAATCGCTGGAAATTTTATGCCTTTGATAAAACCTAAACCTAACGACTATCTACGACTCGGACTTGATAATTGCCCGTCGCAACGCCAAGGGGTTTTCGAACAACAATCCAAGTCCGCGAATCACTGCTCGCTGCGGGCTTTCAGTCAATTGAACCGCCAACTCTGTTTCCTTTGAAAGCCGTTCGTCCAAGCCAGCAAGCAAGGACGCTCCGCCAGCAAGAATCATCCCTCGGTCGTAAATGTCGCCTGAAGCTTCCGGCGGCAGGGCTTCCAAGGCGTCTTGAACTGCATTGACGATGCGGTTGACCAGAGGTTCGATCGCTTCGTGGATTTCGATACTATTGACGACAGCCATTTCCGGGTTGCCGCCAATGGTCGAGCGACCTTTAACCATCGTCGTATTTTCCTGATCCAGTGGAACTGCGCATCCCAATTCAATCTTTACCCGCTCGGCTGTGCGCGGTCCAACCAAAATACTGTGATTGGCCTTGATCATATCTGCCAGCGCAAGATCCATATCATTTCCGCCAACGCGGATCGTCCGCGTGAAAATCAAATGATTGTGAACCATTGCCGCAATCGTGGTTGTTCCTGCTCCGGCGTCCACAACCAATGTCGCTCGCTGATCATCAGGATCAACACCTGAGCCGAGGATTGCCACGATGCCTTTATTGACAAAATGCACATTGCCGACGCCTGCTTCTTTGGCGGCATAATACAAAGCGCGGTGCTCAACAGTGCTGGCGTCAGCCGGGATCGAAACTAGCACTCGCCGAGAAATAGAAGAACGGCCATCACGCGCTTTGCGAAGGTAATGTTCCAGGAGCTTTCCTGCAAAAGTCGGATCGGCAACCACACCATCTTTGAGCGGGCTGATGATCTGAATATCACCCGAAGCGCGACCTTCCAATTCAAGCGCTTCCAAACCTACAGCGACCACCTCTTGCGACGGAGTGTCATAAGCCAGCAAAGAAGGCTCGTTGACCACAATCCCACGTCCACGGGCAAAAACACGTGTCCGCGAAGTCCCGAGGTCAATCGCCAGATCATCGGTCATCAGATTAAGAATTGAGGGCAGCTTCATATTCCAAAATTTATTGTCGAAATTTTCAGGATAAAATCAGGCTCGGATGTTTTCTTCATTCGCCTGTCTGCTAGTCAGCTTTCTTTTAGTTGAACAAATGCAAAGCTCTTTTGAGGTGATCCTCTATTTTTGAACGCGGCGCATGTTAAGCAGCCGACTATCGGTCTGGCAAGTGGATTCATTGTTGCCCAAAAACGAATGAATGCCTGAAGCTTCCGACCAGACGTTTTCTGGATTGCCCAAACATGATGGTAACTTGAAACATTGTCAGGTAAAATGCGCCCGCTTTTCCTGAATTGCGAATAAAGAGTTGCCATCATCTTCTCTTCCGTTAGAGAGCTGACAGCAGACTTGAAGACTTGGAAAGCAGTATGGTCCTTTCAGTCCTCTGGAGCTTTTCGGAATCCGCTATCTGAAACTGATCAACAATCCCTATTATGCTGACTATCGGAATTCATTACGTTGGGACAATCGCGTCGCTTGATATGCGCGGCAAGTTCATCAAGGGGCAAGGCGGTTTTCAACTGCAGATGCTGGTGGATAAGGTCTTATCGGCTGGCACCACCAAAATCCTTTTAAACCTGACTGAAGTGCCAATTATTGACAGTATGGGAATCGGTGAAATCGTTCGAGCTTTTAAGAGAACGGCTGAAGCCGGTGGAGTGCTGAAACTGGTCGGCGTGACAGACCGGGTTTATGGCGCGCTAAAGATCACTCAATTACTGGATTTGATTGAAAGCCACAAAACCGAAGACGAAGCGGTAGCCAGCTTTGGCAAAGAAAAGAAGGGTAAAGGAAAGAAGAAAAAAGATGATGCGGATGACGATCCATCCGAAAACGATTCTGACGAAAAAGACGAGGAGTAAAGGTTAACCTTCACTCCTCGTCTTTTTCGTTCAAGTTAAATTTGCCAGCTATTTTTGAGTCGTTACAGCGTAGTAGCCTTCCTTATGCTGCACCTTCAAAGCAGGTAACCCTCTAGGCTGCTTCACGTTAACCTTGATTTTGTGCCATTGTCCGTCTTTTTTGACGTTTGTCGGCATATAGCCAATGCTGTATTGGTGGCGTAATTCCAATGCGATGCGCGTGGTTTGGTCTTCCAATTCTGCCGCTGTGCGGGGAAAGAATGCCTTGCCCCCAGTGACCTGAGCAATCTCTTCCAGAATTCCCTGCCCCTGCATATCAAGAGCACCGCCGGAACCGCCGCCCATTTCCACGATTCCAATGCAATAAATCTGCACACCCGCTTCTTTCAGCAACTTGCGAAGTTCGCCATACGTGTAACGAGAGGAATTGTCCTGGCCGTCAGAGATAAGCAGTATGGCGCGCTTGTCGTGGTGGCCTTGTTTAACTTTTTCAATCCCCAGATAGACTGCATCGTAGACAGCGGTTTGTCCTTTCGGATCAACCAGATGGAGTTTATTGGATAGAGAGTCACCGTCGGTAAATTCTGCCAGCAAATTCGCACGCTGATTGAAACCCACCAAAAAGAAATCGTCATCATTGTGGCTGGTCTGAATGAAGGCCTTCAGCGCATCGCGCGCGCGCTCAAGCTTGCCTTTCATACTGCCGGAAACATCAAAAACGATTCCTAGGCTCACCGGCACATCATCATCGCTGAAGTGAGTGATTTCCTGTTTAACCTTATCTTCAAAGATTTCGAAGTGTTGCTTGTCCAACCCAGTGACCAGACGATTATACGGATCTGTCACTGTAATGGTCAGTGAGACAAGTTCAGTCGAAATGATATCAGTCGGTTGCTTTTGATTTGCCTGAGCCGGTTGGCCCGGACGCTGCGGAGATTGTTGACTCTGTGAAGATGTTTGAGGCGAGGATTTAACTTCCTGCCTTTCCTTACTTTCACCGCCTTGCTGCTGTGTGTTTTGCTGTGCAGAAACCAAAGCAAGAAACAACAGCATGAAGGAGAATGCAAGAACTGTTGGGCGCAAGAAAGAGTTCTTTGACATCGTAACCCCCTTCGAAATCCCGCATGGGCGGGAAAACTCGACTAAAAATATAGAAAACCTTGTTTTAGACCTGCTAAATCAGTAATTGCCTTGTTAGCTGGATCCAGCGTGACTGTTGGTGCGGGGACGACTCGGCAATCATTTTACTCACATCAATGGTTTCCACGCAATCTTTCTGTCAACTCAGCCAAAAGTTTTTACAATTCTTGAGTTTACGGTTTTGCGGGAGCCAAGGGGATTTCGCGTTCGCCAGAATCGAAAAGCACGCCAGTTTCTGCGTCGAAAATTCGGAACTCAAAAACGACTGGCGCTGAAAGATTACCCGGCAGAGTAAAAGTAAATTCCAGCGAGTTCAGGCTTTCATCTTTGCCAACAACTTTTTGATCTCGAAAAAGAGACTGGCTCAATCCGTCTCTGGCGGAAACTTCAAAACGATAACCACTTTGAGATTTGCCATCCAGCCGAGCCGTTACTCGAACCGTTTCTCCGGACTGATAGGAAGACCGATCCGTGCGAATGTCGCTGACAGTCACGGAATCTTCATCCATTAATTTCACAAGATTCAGCTCACCCTTGGCCAATACTCGTCCGACCTTATCTGTGAGCACATAATTCACTTTGTCGGTTTCCAGCGAATCTGGCAATTTGAACTCAACATTTGCCTGAGGGTTAATGCTGATCTGTTTTTGATCCTTCAACTTGGCGGCGGTGATCGCCAATATCGCTGTGTTCACCGATTTCTGAGATCGAAGCTCAAAAAAAAGCGTGAAAGAATCTCCGCCGTCTTCACTAGCCAATAACCTGGCTTTAACCTGGACTTGCGTGGCCGCGATCGCAAATTCATCTACACTGCCTGGATTTGCAGCAAGAACGGATGCCGCACTATTTGAGGTTGAAGCTCCTGCTTTAGACCGTTGCTGCTGCACTGGCGTAATTGTAGCAACGGTTGCGGGTGTCGGATCGGATATTTGGCGAAGTGGAGCAATTCTGAAAAACAGTCGCCCGCCAAAGTGATCGTAAATGGCGAGTGTGTAATGGTCGCCTGCCGGAATGGCTCCGTTGACTTGCAACAAGCTGGTTTCTTTTGGGAAAAGCGTTACCGAAACTTCGCCTATTTCCTTTTGCTCTTCATTGCTGCCCAGGCTGATTCGGGCGACGCCGCTAAATTCTTTTGACGAATTATTCGTCAATGCCAAGCGCAATTTCCCATCATTATTTTCAATCCATCCGCTGACTGAGGGGCGCTGCAAACTTTGATCGCCATAACCATAAACCGTCACGAACGCCGGTTGAGGTGCCACAGCGAAAATGCAGATCAACAGGATCAATTTGTGAAATTGGCTCAACATAAAAAACATTACGGCAGTTGGCATTACGTCCGAACCGCATTTGCGGTTTTATTTGCCAACCCGGCATACGGGGTGACCGGACGCAGCCAACTGCCTAATTTCTTGTCCAGATTACGCAGCTTCAACTTCAAACTCAATCAAGTGTCGTCAATCGAGTTCAAAATTCGTTGCGTGGCAATTAGTCTGGCTCACCGTTGACGACCTTGTTAAACCTGGCCACGATCCCTCGGCGTGAACGTCCGCCGTTGATTTGCTTGGCCCAGACCGTGAACAAAGCTTCCATTTCCTGAACCGAATAATCTGGCGAATTGCTTTCTCTGGCGTTGATGTCCAGCACAATACGGCTGAACCGCATTTTGACGCCTGCCACATCAATATCCATGGCATTGATCTCCAGGTGCAAAATTGGTGGGGCTGTGGCTTTCTGGAAAGCGGCAATGACGTCGTTTCTGGTGATGTTGGAAGGGATTGAGTTGACTGCTTTGCCAGACATTGAGGCGATTTTCTGGCGAGCATCGTCAGGGATTGCATAAACCAGAGTTCCCGCAACCGTGTCATCAGAATTGCCCGCTGTTACGGTAAAGGAAACTTTGCCGCGAACATCGTAAGCATCTGCTTCACCACTCTTTAACTTGGCAATAACCAACTTCGGCGTAGTCGTAAAAACAACTTTTTTGGGCGTGTACTGTGGTTGCGCTTGTGCACTAGCGATGGAGCTTAGCCCTAGCAAAAAGGCAAAGGCAAAAAGAGCTCTCGAAAATTTGGTGTTCATAAACTTATGTTTTTACCTCCAAAACGTGATTTGAGATTCAAGGGTGATTACCGGATAATCTTTTTCTGATCAAAACCAACACAGGATCAAATGATTCGGATTCGGAATGGTTGTGAGTTAAGGGCAACTTTGGGCGTCAAGAAGCGGACAGCTTACGGTTTCACTGGTTTATTTTCAACATCTTCTTCTTCAACCGTAATCAACCGATTGATCGCAGCGATAATTCCCAACCGCTGGCGTTTGGCATTTATTTGCTGGGTCCAATTGCAAAAAAGCTGATTAATCTGAACGGGCGTTTCAGCAATATCGAGTGTTACGCTGTCAAAATGCACTATTGCGTCCCCTACCACTGCGTCATTTGCCAAAACCTGCAATCTGACCAGTGGGCATGCAGTACCTCGCCGAAAATTCGCCGTCAAATTCGTTTGCGAGATGCTGTTTGGCACATCAGCTAATTTGCGACTGGACGATTGGGCTATTTTTTGCCGCACATCATCGGGCAGCCGATAAACCAATGTCCCGGTTAAGGAATCGTCTTCATTCGCTTTGACAATGGTCAAAGTCGCAAAGCCACGCACCGATGAATTTGAACCATTACTCAGCTTTAGATTCGCAGCAATCAGCTTGGGCGCAGTTGTAAAAATCACCAGAGGCTTGGCTTGGTCCACGACTGGCAACCGTGCTTTCTCGTGTGCCCCATACCATCCCGTCAGGCAGGCGAAAAGCAGCAGTTTGCTTGCAAAATTATGGTTCATCTCGCAATGTGGGCCGCGACGGGTAACGCGTTGGTGATGGTTTTGAAAGTTGATTGCGCCGTTACTGTGATATGAGGTCGGCGTGCATTCAACCAGAGATTTGAATCGGCCTTGCCGAAATTCATGAGCTTGCCGGGAAATAACATTTCAAACTTGATGCGCCCGTCGAAAATTTCCCAGTGAGTTTAACTTTCGCATCGGGCGCATCGTCGCAAACTCAAGCCTGTAACGCCAACATCCGGCTGGGGTTTCATTATTTTTTCCCTTTGAGTTTGGCAAAACTCCAAACGGATTGGATCACAGCCAGGAATGTTGGCCTGACTGTACTGAAACCACCGAGAAATGACCAAAAAGATTAAGTCGTTGAGCAGCCAGCTCCGGATTGGAGTGGACACCGGCGGAACCTTCACAGACTTCATCGTCGCTTTCAAAAATCGTCAGCTTTCTTTCAAAGTTCCCTCAACTCCGTTTGCGCCCGCGCAAGCCATCCTGACCGGTCTTGATCAAGCGCTTGAGCTTCTTTATGAAGAATTTGGAGATTTTTCAGAAGCAGAGGTAGAGATCGTTCACGGTACGACTGTCGCCACCAACGCCTTGCTGGAACGTAAAGGCGCGCGCACTGCCCTGATTACAACCGCAGGCTTTGAAGACGTAATCGAAATTGGCCGCCAAGCGCGTCCCGATCTGTACAATTTGGCCGTGAAGCGGCCGCAGCCACTGATTCCTGCCGAATTACGATTCGGCGTCAAAGAGCGTATTTCCGCCGAAGCCAATGTGATCGAACCGCTGACCGTCCGCGAAGTGACTGGTCTGGTAAAAAAACTGAAGCGTGCTGAAGTCGAATCCATCGCTATCTCCCTGCTTTTTTCCTTTTCGAATCCGGACCATGAAAAAAGAATTGCCGAAGCTTTGGAGCCTTTGGGTATTCCCGTATCCGTTTCCCACAAAATTCTGCCGGAATACAGAGAGTTTGAGCGAACTTCGACGGTTGTCATTAATGCTTATCTGGCCCCAAGAGTCAGCGATTATCTTGGCGAATTGACCGCAGGGCTTTCGCGCAAATTAAAGCGGCAAGACGAAACTCCATTGCGAATCATGCAATCGTCCGGAGGTTCGATTTCCGCCGAAGTCGCTGCGCACGAACCAGTTCGCACGATTCTTTCCGGACCCGCTGGCGGAGTCGTCGCAGCCATGCGAATCGCCGAATTGGCTGAAATCGGAGACATCGTCACGTTTGATATGGGCGGAACTTCGACCGATGTGGCTTTATGCAAAGGCGAAGCGCGAACCACGAACGAAGCGCAAATCATCGGTTTGCCTGTTGCCGTGCCCATTTTGGATATTCACACCGTTGGGGCCGGAGGAGGTTCAATCGCCTATGTTGACGAAGGCGGCGCGTTGCGCGTTGGGCCTGAATCCGCCGGAGCCGATCCCGGACCTGCCTGTTACGGATTCGGCACACGGCCAACTGTAACCGATGCAAATCTGGTTTTGGGCAGGTTTGCTGGAGGAGGCTTGCTGGCGGGCGAAATGGCGCTGGATGAATTCCGCGCTGCTGTCGTACTAGACCGCCTGGCGGATGAAATGTCGCGCGCTTCGGCAAAGCTTGTCACGCGCGAACAAGCAGCGCTCGGTGTCATTCGCGTAGCCAATGCCAATATGGAACAAGCGTTACGGCTGGTTTCGGTGGAACGCGGCCACGACCCAAGACTGTTTTCGCTGGTCAGTTTCGGCGGAGCAGGCGGATTGCATGCCGCAGCGTTGGCCAGCGCACTCAGAATCCCGCGTGTGCTGATTCCCTCTTTCCCCGGCGCGTTTTCCGCACTTGGAGTTTTGCTGGCTGACGTGGTGAAAGATTATTCGCGCACCGTGATGCTGACAATTGAAGCCAACGGCGAATCAACACTCCCACGCCGCATCGAACGTGAATTCGCCGCAATGGAAAAACAAGCCAAAAAAGATCTGCGCGCAGAAGGCTTCACGCCAGAACAAACGAATCTGACACGCTTACTTGCCATGCGGTATCGCGGCCAGTCCTTTGAACTTGAAATCGGCGCCAGTGAAGATGGCGAAACGGGCACCATTGCCCGGTTTCATCAAGCCCATCGCGAACGATACGGCCATGCAGACGAACACAAAGCCGTGGAAATCGTCAGTGTTCGCTTGCGCGCCACAGGCATCACGGACAAACCGAAGCTCAAACAGGAAAAGACTTTTCGCCGTCATAAAGCCAAACCCGACCGCGAAGCGATGATTTGGCTAGGCGACAAACGCCGCAAAGCAGCAGTTTTCGAACGAGAAAACCTGCTTCCCGGCGCAAAACTCACCGCTCCGGCAATCGTCGTTGAATATGGTTCGACGACTTTGATTCCGACCGGATGGCACGCATCGGTAGATGGCTGGCAAAACCTGATCCTCGAAGCTCAATAAGCCCATCAATCAAACTTCGGATATTTCCGGTGCCAGTCGGTCGCCTGTTGATACGCCTGTGCGACTCTGAGCGGAGCGGCTTCGTCGTATAAATTTCCGGTAAACATAATGGCTTGCGGAAGTTTGTTGATGAATCCGCAAGGCGTGACGACTGCCGGATGCCCAGTCAGGTTGGTTAGCGTCAGGCTGGCGCTGCCAGGCGCGGGCGTGACAAAACAATCCCAGTTCGCCATCAGTTTATCCATCTCTCGCATCAGCAAGGTGCGGGCGCGTTGCGCGCGAATGTATTCGACAGCCGGAATAAAGCGCGCCGTGCGGAAGCTGTTCGGCCAATCGTTTGGACTCTGGCCGGATAACTGATTGACGCGGCCATCGCGCGTGATGTCGTCAAAGGCGGCGGCGGCTTCGGCATTCAAAATTGTTCTGAGGCTTTGAAAATCGAATTGCGGCAATTCAAATGGTTCCAGCTTGGCTCCAGCCTTTCGCAAGACATCCAAAGCTTCGGCATACATCTTCCGGCGTTCGTCGGCGTTGTTTTGCCCACCTTGATTGCCGCCTCCACCGCCTGTCCTGGCAATTGGTTCGAACTCGGCTTTGATATAACCGATCTTCATTTGCGCCAAGGGCCGAGTCGAATCCCAGTTAAACGGCACGTCTTCGACGGTCAAGTCGTGTCCGTCCGGGCCGTAAATTGCTGCCAGCACCAAAGCGCAATCTTCAACGCTGCGACAAATCGGGCCAATCTTGTCCATCGTCCAGCTCAAACCCATTGCGCCATAGCGACTGACGCGTCCATAAGTCGGTCTGAGGCCTGTGACGCCGCAACGCGACGAAGGCGAAACAATCGAACCCAGCGTTTCCGTTCCAATTGCAAACCCAACCAGCCCCGCCGAAGTCGCCGACGCAGACCCAGCCGATGAACCCGATGAACCTTGTCCGGTTTCTTCAGGCTGCCAAGGGTTGCGCGTCATGCCTTTGAACCAACGACCGCCTTGCGCCAGTGCGCCCATCGAAAGTTTGGCGACCAGCACGGCTCCGGCTTCGCGTAAACGCCCGACGACGGTTGAATCGTAATCAATCACTTGATCTTTGTACGGTTCTGCGCCCCAAGTCGTCTTGATGCCTTTGGTGGCGAACAGATCTTTGACGCCGCACGGAATGCCATGAAGCGGGCCGCGATATTTACCCGCTTTGATTTCACGGTCGGCGGCTTCGGCCTGTTGCAAAGCCAGTTCTTCGGTCAGTGTGACGACGTTGAGCAATTTATCGCCGTATTTTTTCAGCCGTCCCAAATACATTTTGGTTAAGTCCATCGAAGAGACTTTGCGCGTGCGGACAAGTTCGCCAAGTTCCGCGACCGTGGCAAAAGCCAGGTCTTCGACGGAAGTGAATTTCGGCGCGACGGTTTTGCTGGCAGCCTTGCCTGCTTTCGGAGTTTTGGCGACGCGCTGGCGATACGTTTTCAGCTTGCCGGGCAACGCCGGATGAAATGCCGTCGCCGGTTCGGTGTCGAGCGGCACATCAATCTTTCGCAGAGCTTCGTAATTCGACAGATTTCGATTTACGCCCGGCAAAGCCATGTTTTCCTGCGCTTCGTTGAGTTCAATACCGATCAGCTTTTCGGCCGACTGCATCATTTCGCGCGTGATGCGCTGTGCGGCCTGTTGCTGGCCAGCATTTTGAGCCGGAACCGATTCAGCAGCCGTCATTGTCAGCCCAGCGGCTCCGGCGGCTGGCAACAGTTTTACAAACGAGCGGCGGTTGAGTGACGTATCCGAAGTTGAATCTTCTGCTAAATTCTGGGTGTGGGGTTTCTTCATAGCGTTGCCTTTTCTCCTGATTGCGCAAAGCAAGCTGGTCAGCTTGCCGGGTTTTCCGTCTTTCCTGTATTGTCGCGGTGATTTTGGTGGAAGTTCCAAATCGAAATAACACACATCAATCTTTCACGCCAAACGAAAGACACAAGGAGTCGAAGCTCTTGAAGCACATTTTTCTAATTGCAATAACCATTTTGCTGGCGGCTTCTGTCGCCAATAGCCAAACAAAACCCGCGCGCGCCGGGCAAGGCAAAGCAGTAAGCGGACCCGCCGCTGGGCCAGAAGCTCAGTTGAAAAAGCTGGAACGGGAATGGTTTAGGGCTGTCGTCAAAAAAGACTTGGTGGCCCTAAAACGAATCTTTGCCGATGATTTCACGGCCATCAATACCGACGGCAGTTTTGTTACCAAAACCGAGATGTTGAAAATGGTGGAATCCGGAAAGATGCGGCTTGACGATATTCGCAGCGATGAATTCAAGGTGCGGGCATATGGAACAACGGCTGTCGTAACTGGCCGTTCGACATATATTCGCGATGATAAACCGCTCGGAACTTCCAGCCACACGGAAGTCTGGGTGAAACGCGCGGGAGTTTGGAAAGCCGTTTCGTGGGTTTCCATTCCGCTCAAAACATCAGTCTTGGGAGCAAAAGCAGTGACTACAGAATCAGGTTTGAGATACGAAGATATTGTTGTCGGCACGGGCGCAAGTCCGCAAACCGGGCATCAGGTGACGGTTCATTACACCGGCACGCTGGAAGACGGAACGAAGTTTGACAGTTCGCTGGATCGCGGCCAGCCGTTTACTTTTCCAATCGGACTTGGACGTGTGATCAAGGGTTGGGATGAAGGCGTGATGACAATGAAAGTTGGCGGCAAACGCAAACTGGTCATTCCGCCGCAACTCGGCTATGGCGCGCGCGGCGCTGGCGGTGTGATTCCGCCAAACGCTACGCTGGTGTTTGAAGTGGAGTTGTTGGATACAAAAGAAATGAAATAAACAGTCAGGTAATTTTTTCTATCATTTCATTTTCCATTTCCCATTTTTGATTTGTCACGTGTCATTGCTCAAGCCTCCAATGACACAATAAAAAATGACAGATGAAAACTGGGAAATGGAAAATGAATTTATTTCGATACCCTTCTGTTTCGGAATTATTGCCACTCAACCAACTGTCGTCTGACGGTTTCAGCCGACGGATGTTTGGCAATTTCAAACAGCTCCAACGCCTTCCTCGCCTGCTCAATTGCCTGCGCACGGTCGCCAAGTTTTTCCAGCGCCAAGGCCAAATTGGACAGCGCCGCTCCCTGGCCTGACACATCGTCCATTTGGCTGGTGATGTTAAATGCCTGTTTCAGCAATTCAATCGCGCGCATCAGTTCGCCCGTCGAAGTATATGCTTCACCCAGATTGGTCAGTGCCGAAGCTTCCCCACGCCGGTCTCCAATTTCCACAGCCAACTGCCGTTGGCGTTCCAGATACTCAATCGCTTGCGACTGATTGTTGATCAGATAATGTGTCACACCCAGACCGCCCAATGCGTTTGATTCGCTGTGGCGATCTCCAATTTCGTGGGCTACGGTCAGCGCCTGATTTAGATAGTTGATCGCCAGTTCATACTCTTTCAAATTCGACCAGGCATAACCCAAATTGGCCAACGCGGCCGCTTCCCCGCGCCGGTCGCCGATTTCGCGCGTGATGCGGAATTGCTCATTCAGCAGGTCAATCGCCATTCGGGCGTCGCCCAATGCGTAATGCGTCAGCCCCAGACCGCCAAGCGCGTTGCTTTCGTTTCGCCGGTCGCCCAGTTCCCGCGCCAGATGCAGTTGCCTTTCAAGCGCATCCGTTGCTTGCCGGGCGTCGCCCAATGCGTAAAGGGTCAGCCCCAGCGCGCCAAGCGAGTTGGCTTCCGCGCGGCGATCATCCAAGTCCTGGGCAATTCTCAATGCGAATTCGTGATATTCACGCGCGCGCACCAAATCTCCGCCCAGGTAATAGGCGGTGCCCAGCCCAACCAATGCATCCGTTTCGCCACGGCTGCTTTTTGTTTCGCGCGCGATTTCCAGCGCCTGTTGGTAACAATCCAGCGAATGATGAATTTCGCTCAGATCGGCATAGGAATCACCAAGCGCAACCAAATGTTTAGCGGCAGATTTTCGGCGCTTCATCTGCTTGGAAGCCGATAGCGCGGCTTCGCTCCAGCGAATGCGCTCACGCGGATGTTGCCGCAAACTCAGCACGTACTTTCCTGCGTCCGGGAACGAATTGCACAAATCGCAAGCCATTCTGTTGCTTTCAAATTTCGTTGCCGCCCAGGTTTGCGCTGCCTGAATGTTCAACCACTCCAGGTCAACCAAATCCAAACCTTGTTTCAAAAACTCGCCGCCTTGTTCATAAAGCGCGTCAGCTTCGTGCAAGACGCTTTGATAATGCGCCGCGTGATGATGCCGGGCGATGGCGCGTTCCTGTCCGTTTAGTGAAGATTCGGCAAACAACGTCATCAAATCGTGAAGCCTGAAACGGCCAGATGCGCGATTACGCTCCACCAGGCTGTAGGCCATCAGCCGGTCAAGCGCGTTGGCTGCGCGGTCCGGATGAATTTTCCAAACGGCTGCCGCTGCGTTTGCGTCAAATGTGCCGGGAAAAACTGCCAGCATCCGCCACAATTTTCGCAATCCCGGAACCAGCATTTCGTAGCTGGCGCGCAAGACTCCATCCACCGCACGGCGTCCGCCTTCCTGCGCTTGCCATCGAATCAACCGCTTGGCGTATTCAGCAACACTGAGATTCGGATTTTGCGTCAACGCGCTGGCGGCTAGTCGCATTGTCAGGGGCAGATAGCCGCAGAGTTCAGCCAGCCGCGCAGCCTGTTCGCCGATTTGCGGCAACAGGCGTCGCAACAGTTCCTGAGCTTCTGCTGCTGGCAACGTGTCCAGGCGGCTGGCAAACATTCCGGTGATGGACAAATGCTGCCGCGAAGTGGCGATCAGTAAACAACCCGCTGGCGGAATCACGGGAGTGATTTGCTGCGTATTGGATGCGTTATCGAATAACAACAAAGCGCGCTTCCCTTTAAGCACGGAATTGTACAGCTTGCTCAATTCGGCTTCGTTTTCTGGCAATCGCGCGGTAGGCATGTAAGCGCGAATGACATGCGAACGAATTTCGGCAACGGACAGCGGTTGCGGGCTGGCTCCTTTGAGGTCCAGAAACAGTTGCGCATCAGGGTAATGCGGCGACATTTGATGAGCCAGTTTCAGCGCCAGCGTTGTTTTGCCAACTCCGCCCATTCCCTGAATGCTGAGAACTCGATTTTCGGAATTGGCGCGCGCAGCCATCAATTCGGCTAGCTCGAACGAGCGTCCGGCAAATTCCGGCAAAGGCGGCGGCAATTGATTGAGCAAAGATGGCGCGCTAACCAGCGGCGAGCCGTTCAAGTTTGGCAGCGTTTCTGTCAAAGCGAGGTTTGTGAGGTTCATGTTGTGCTCGGAATTAAGCTGGGTTTCGGCGTTGTGCAAATCGTCATTCATTGCCAAATCAAGCGCAGTTTCAGCCGTCACCTGGGACAAACGGGATAGATTGATTTTTGGACTTTCAGTCGTGCGAACAGTTGCGATTGAACCGGCAAATGAGGTTTCGGCCTGTGAAACGCGAAACTCTGTCAAATCCGTTGCCAGCTTATCAACAATGGATGAAGCGCCGTTGCCGACCAAGTGATGACTGATGTTGAAGGCGCTGTTGCGGGCAAATCCGTCTTGCTGGCGCTCAAGCTCTTCTCCAATGACGAACTCGTCACTCCATTGTTCGGCCTCTTCGACCAGTCGCTTTGCCTCCGGATAAACAGACTTGGGTTTCCACCGAAAGGTCAAAACCAGAAATACAATCGAAGTCGTTCCGGCCATCGCCGCAAAAGGCATTAAGTGCGACATGGCTTGCAACCATTCGTTTTCAATGCCTCCCAATCCCATCAACGGCGCCATCCATCGCACAGCCATGAACAACAACGCGAAAAACGCGACGACTACAAATAAAATCGTTGACCATCTTTTCATACAGGCACCATCAGTTGCTTAGCGCCGCTGGTCGGTGCGGTCACAAGCGAATACAGGGTTGATTGAAGGAACGACCACTGAATTCCAATGGCTTGGATTCAGCAGCTATTTTCTCGGCGGGGCAATTCGGGGTAAGTAAATGTGGGGCGAGCGTATTTCTAATCAGGGGCTGTCAGCAAAACTTTGTTGCCCATGGTCATTCTGATCTTGACCATGGGTCACAAGTTAAAACACATTTTCAAGCGTTTCTTTCATCAGCAAATCCACAACCGCGCGCAGATCGCCGGTTTCCTGAAAGACGCGTAGTTGCCGGTCGGCGCTGGTTCCGTTTTCCAGGATCGTATTCACGTAATTGATCTCTTCACGGCAGCCCAGTTCATCTACAACATCATCTACGAATTCCAGCAGTTCCTGGATTAGGCTTCGAAGTGGAACTTCTTCGCGTTTGCCGAAATCAATCAGCTTGCCGTCCAATCCGTAACGCGCTGCACGCCATTTGTTTTCTTCGATCAAAGCGCGGCGATACAGACGGAATCCCATGTTCTGACGATACAACTTGTAAACCTTGGCTGTGACTGCCTGAAAGAGTGCGGCGATGGTAATGGTTTCTTCAACTTTGGTTGGAATGTCGCAAATGCGGAATTCCAAAGTCGGGTAAACATGGTGCGGGCGCACATCCCACCAAATCTTTTTGCCGTTATCAATGCAGCCGGTTTTGATCAGCAGATTGACGAAGTTATCGAATTCGCCGACAGAGTTGAAATATTCCGGGATGCCGGTGCGCGGAAACTGTTTGAAGACTTCGTAACGGTAACTCTTCATTCCCGTGTTGCGTCCAATCCAGAAAGGCGAACTGGTCGAAAGCGCGTAAATGTGCGGCAAAAAGTATCTGGCCGCGTTCATCACAGCCATTGCAGCTTCGCGATCTTTGATCCCTACGTGAACGTGCATGCCGAAGATCAGCAGGGCGCGAGCGGAATGCTGCAACTCTTCGATCATTTGGTAGTAACGCTCGTTTTCGGTGATCTGCTGATCGGCCCAATGCGAAATTGGATGCGTCGAAGCGGCCACAATCGCCAAGCCTTTGCGGTGCGCCAGCTCAGCAATTGCGCGGCGCAACTTGATGACGTCCTGTCTTGCTTCTTTAACGTCGCGGCAGATGCCCGTGCCGACTTCGATCATTGACTGGTGCATTTCGGGCTTTACCTGCTCGCCGAGCAGCATCCGGCCTTCTTCCAAAATCTCGTTCACGCGCGAACGCAACTCGCGCGTTTGCGGGTCAATGATCTGAAACTCTTCCTCGATTCCGATGGTAAAGTCGTTGTCGAACGGCATGGGCAAGCTCCGTAGTCAGCGTTAATTTTACTTTCTAAGATTGTTGTTCAAAGCGGAAGTGACAGCAACTTTGAACCGGGTCGGGATTCGGAACCACTTCCGAACGAAAAGTCGGGCGGATGGTAAGTCTTTTGCCAACACGTGGCAAGGAGAAATTCAAGCTCTTTAGAGAAAACGATTACAGCTTGCCATTCCCGACGTAGACGGGAAGCTCTTTCGCAGCAACATTTTCTGGCAGCGAAAGGGATAAAAGTGTTACACCGTAAGCCGCCGCGCCGGCCAACAAAACGGCCGTATAGCTGACATTCATTGCCAGCAACATTCCAAGCACGGAAGCCATTACGCCACAAATCCCATTGATTCCCCACATCCAGGGCACCAATTCCTGCTGCTTCATTTCGGTCAACCGACGCACTCCCAGTGGGTAAATCATTCCCATCAATAATGCCAAAGGAGCGATCAACAACACTGCTGTGACTATCCGCGCCATCCAACTCCAACCTGCCATTCGATCTAACCATCCTGGAGTGGCAAACGCCGTCACCAAGGTGCCAACCAGGATAAGCGCCAGCGCCAGCTTGATGGCCTGAGTCAATTTCGCTTCGCCGACCTTTTCCGTCAACAAACTTCCAAATCCGCCAAACAGCAATAACCCAAACAGAACGACTGAAATTGCATACGATGGATGGCCAAGAAACAAAATATAACGTTGGATCAATGCCAGTTCGATCAACATAAAGCCCAAACCGATGCCGCCGAAATAAAGCAATAGCGGCAAAAACGATTTTCCAGTTTCTTCCTTGGCTCTGTTCCGTGCCCAGTCAGTTCTGAGCGGCTTGATGGTGAAGTAGAAGCAGGCATAGCACATCAACAGCAGTGTTGCGCCAAGCAACAGCGTTGAACGGCTTCCCCGGCTGAAATCGCCTGAGCGCACAACGTCAAGCCAGCTTTGAACAGGCCGGTCAATGTTGAAGAAAAAAGGACGATCATCTGTTGGTGGACTGAGGTCGTAACGGCTATGGGCCAGCGATTGCGGATCAAGCCGCAACAAGCCGGCAATGTCGAATGAAGTCGCCTTTTCCCCTGCATCAAGTTGAGGCCACAACAACGTATAACCCCGTTCTCTGCAAAGCTGCTGCAACGCCATCTTATCAGTTTCAGTAAAAGCAGACCGTTTAAGCAAAAGCGTCGCTACTGCGGTGTGAAGAAAGCCAGGACTGGTCAAAATGGCGATGTGATCTTCAGAGCGTTCTATTCCTGCGCGACGCAACGCGCTGGCCATCAGCACTGCCACGCGAGCCGTTTCGCCATGTTTTTCCGGGTCGTACCAGCGCGAGACGCTTAGCACGCCATCCGGTTTCAGCCGCGACAAATACAGGTCAAACGCTTCCTGCGTGTACAAACTGTTTTCCGTCATGACCATGGAACCCGCCATAGACGAAGCCCAGGTATCAATCATGGACATTTGAATCAGGTCGTAACTTGTCGTCCGGCGGCTTAATTCACTACGGGCTTCGCCAATCGTCAGATGAACTTGCGGGTAGGAATACACGCGACCGCTGAAATCGCCAAACTTTTGCTGGACTGCTTCGACAACCGAAGGATTCAGTTCGACAACGTCCACTTGGCCGACGTTAAAGGCAAGCGCAGTTAGCACATCGCGTCCGCCTCCGCCGCCAATGATAAAAGCTCGTTCAGGCGGAAGGCCTAAAGCTGCGCGCCAAACATACGCCGCAGCCGTCACGTCCCAGGAAAGAAATTCCAGCTTGCTTTTGTCCTGCAAAGCCGCAACGCCGTTTTGCAAAATCGGGGTGCCTGCATCCGAATCAAGTTGCAGCCACAACGCTGGCAGCACAAAACCTTTGAAGTCTCGACTTACACCCCAACCGGCCTGCCATAGGCGGCGCAGTTTTTCCGTTTCTTCAACCGTAACCTGATTGCCGTTTTTTGATTGAAGCATTTGAACAGCTTCGCTAGTTCCGGGAATTTCCTTTGTCACCGAAACACGCGCCAGAGCATTCCAGCGTTCCCATAACACCTGGCTTTGATCTTGTCCTTTCGCGAACTTCAACCGCACAAGTTCCGGTCGCGCGACGCTGACGCCCCAAATCAACACCAGAAATCCACATAACATCCAACCGATTCTGCGCGCGCGTTGATTGCCGTGGGATTGGGCCAACAGCAAACCGGAAAAACTCATGCCAACCGCGCTCAACAACAGGACACTC
>CAZXHW010000002.1:6252-37615 GCA_964639915.1 uncultured Heliomicrobium sp. | reverse complement strand
TGCGCTCCGACAACAAACCCGATCTGGTTAGCGCCGTCACCAAAGCGACGGGCAAACCCATGTCTTTCTTGTCGGTTGAAATGGAAGTCCAGCTCAGCATCGCCGGAACAGTTCCGCGCAGCCGTGAAGATGAAACGAAGCCCGTGAACGAGCGCGAAGCTTCCATGTTACTGGACATTGGCAGCGGCAATACCAAAGGCGGCTATCAACTTCCTGGCTCTGGCCCAACAGATGAATTCGTAACCATGGGAATTCCCTTTGGAACCGTCAGTTTCACCAACGAAGCCAGTAAACTGCGAAAAGTTGAAGCTGATCTGGGCGGTTTTGCGCTGGACGCGCTGCTGATCAGCCCGCAAACCTTGAATGAACAGTTGCGCAAAGAAATTGAGAAAAAGCCTGGCTTGCTATCTCGCAATAGAATTTATTTGTCCGGCGGGATCGTTTGGGCAATGGCGACGTTGATTCATCCTGAAAATCGCCGAGCATTTGTCTCTCTGACAACCGATGATATTGCGCTGTTTCATTATCGAGCGCGAAACGACGTAAACGCGCTGTTGAATCCTGATTTATCCTATATCCAGGATGAGCTAAGGCGGAACGAAATCAAAAAAGAGATTGATTCCGTCAAAGCGACCTTCTCGCCAAAGAACGTGATAGCCGGAGCCGAAATTTTGAACGCGGTTAATTCTGAGTTCAAGTTACAAGGCAAAACCATTTGGTTTGCGCGTTATGGCCACTTGAGCTGGATTCTAAGTTATGTGCGAGGCCAGGCGGAAAAACAGCTTCTGACCGCCGAGCGCTCCACAACCAGTGCTCTGAAATGATATAAGGGAGATGCGCAAATCAGCCGCGCGCGGGTAGCAAATGAATATTCTTCAGTCAGCTCCCAAAATCTCAAATTTCAGAGGAAACAAGTTCAATGTTACGACCAATCAATTCACGCTTTGCCACCATCGCACTTGTCGTGTTGGCGGCATTTTCCATTCAGTTCTCAGCCAACGCTCAAACCATTAAACTGATCGGCCAGCTTGACCCTTTTGAAGGGGACAACCGTTACGCAGACGTTTGGGGCGAAGGGAATTACGCCTATATCGGATCGTTCAACGGCAACGGCTTGATGATCGTTGATATCAGCAACCCGGCGGTGCCCAGATTGGTTGGCAATTACATCCCAACTGAAGGCGGACGCTTTCAGGATGTCATGGTCATCAACGGCATCGGTTATTTTTCCAGTGAAAGCCGTGGCGGATTGCACATTGTAGACGTGCGAAATCCGGCCAACCCTGTGCTGCTCAGCCAGATTACTGAAGCCAAAAACGGCTTTCCGAATGTTCACGAATTGTTTGTGGCCAATGGAATTCTTTATGAAGCCGATTCCCGTACAAACGTCGTCAAAGTTTTCGATGTGCGCGACCCGCGAAATCCGGCTTTCGTGCGGGACATTCAAACCACCGATACGCGCTTCATCCACGCCATTGTTTGCGTCAACAACAGATTGTTCACCTCCGGCTGGAACGGGAAGACGGATATTTACGACGTCACCAATGTCCTGACTGCCGCGCCGCCGCTGCTTGGCTCAATTGATTCAGGCTCTTCTTCGCACGCCAGTTGGCCAAGCAATGATGGGAAATTGCTGGCCAGCGCGCGTGAAACCACTGATGGAGACATTCGCCTGTTCGATATTTCAAACCCGGCCAACGCAATTCTGCTTTCAACAATTACGGCGGCATCACTCGGGCTGAGTTCATTTTCGGCGCACAACCCGTACATCATTGGTAACTTACTGTTCGTTTCCTGGTATCAAGCTGGACTAGTCGTGTTGGACATCACCGATCCGCGTCAGCCGAAGTTGCTTGGCAGTTACGACACCTATCCCGGCTCGATTAATGGCTTTGATGGTTGCTGGGGCGTGTATCCTTTTTTAGGCCTCGACCGGGTGCTGCTAAGCGATCTGGATGGCGGGCTGTATATCGTTGACGCCACTGCGGCGCAGGCCGGTCCCCGAACAGTTTCTGCCGCCAGTTTCACCTTTTCAGCAATCGCAGGCAAATCCATTGCGGCGGGGTTTGGTGTGAATTTGGCAAACACAACGCTCGGAGCGACGACTTCCCTGCTTCCAACTTTACTGGGCGGAGCCTCTGTTTCTGTGCTGGATTTCAAAGGTGTCGAACGTTTGTCGCCGCTGTTTTTCGTTTCACCGACTCAGGTCAACTTTGAGATTCCACCCGGAACTGCGCCCGGTCCCGCCCTGCTGAAATTCACAAACGGCAGCCAAACTGTTACCGGCGCAACCATCGTTTCCCAAAGCGCAATTTCCATTTTTACAACAAACGCCAGCGGCACAGGTCCGGCAGCGGCTCTGGATGCGTTCAGCTTTGCCAGTGGGCCTTTCAACGCAACGCAAACTAACGGACAGCCAAACGTAATTGCTGTTTTCTGTACGGGCTTAGGAGAAGACGCCACCGATCTGGATGGTAATGTTGCGGCCAGCGTTCTGGCCACGATTGACGATCAATCAGTGACAGTTAGCTACGCTGGTCGAGCGCCCGGCTTTACCGGGTTGAATCAGTTGAACATTGTCTTTCCGGCAGGAATCACTTCTGGCAATCACAAGCTCAACGTTGCACGAAACGGAGTTGTAAGCAATTCGGTAACCATCGGGATTAAGTGATCAGGCCTCTGGCGGCGCTCAAAGCGGTTGAGAGTTCATCCAGCTTTGCGCCGCCACCTTGTGCAAAATCCGGCTTGCCTCCGCCACGCCCACCAAGCTTTTCACAGGCGGCTTTCATGAGTGCATTCATATCGGCAGCAACATTTGCCGAGCGAGCAAAAACCAGTCGAACCATCTCAGCTTCGCGCACGGCCAGCAGGGCGATGACATTTTCGCCATCAACCAAGCGGTGAGCGATCAGCTTGGCTTCTTCAAAATCACGATCTGTAATAACCTTCTCGACAATTCGCAATCCATTGCTGGCCGCAACTGATGCTAGCAATTCCGCCGCTTCAACCTTGGCAGCAATTTCGCCAAGCTCGCGAACTCTCCGCGAAAGCCGTTTGTTGTCATCAATTAGCCGAGCGACTGAAGCTTCCGCTTCTTCACGACCCACAGTGAGCTTCAGCGCGACGGCTTCGGCAGATTTGTTTGCCAGGCGGTAATCCTTCAGCACCCGCGAACCACAAACGAAATGCAGCCGGGTCATTTTCTTCGCTCGTTCCCAGGCGCGAACGGCGATCAAGCCGACTTCGCCGGTTCGCTTGGCGTGCGTACCTCCGCAGGGTGACCAGTCAAACCCTTCAATTTCAATGACACGAATGCAATCGGTGATGAAGCTTTCTTTCCGCAATGGCAACTTTGTGGCTTCTTCTGGGGTGACTTCGTGAATGCGAATTTCGCGGTCGTCGAAAATGATACTGTTGGCCAGTTCTTCGGCGCGAATGATGGCTTGTTCAATTTCTTCTGGCTGAAGCTCCAGCGTCAGGTCAATTTCCGTCAGGCGGTCGTTGATGCGAAAGCCGCGCGTTTCGGCGCCGTATAGCTGAAAGAATGCCTGCGAAATAATGTGCTGCCCTGTGTGCTGTTGCATCATTTCGCGGCGACGCAGCCAATCCACTTCGCAGTAAACCTCTTCGCCAACTGCGATTTCGGCAACATCGCCAAGCCGATGGATGATTCGCCCATCTTCCCCAGTCTGGACATCAATGACCGGCAAAGATTTGATCCATCCCCTGTCCGCAGGTTGGCCGCCGCCTTCAGGGTACAAAGCAGTTTGATTCAAAACCACCGACATTTTCCCGTTTTCTGTAAACACTTCTTCCACTCGCGCAGTGAATTCCCTCAGGTGAGAGTCATTCCAAAATAGTTTGATGGTCATATTTGGGCTTAACAGCATCCTCTTTTCTTTTCTTTGGTTTGCCCTGCAAAAGGCAATCCTTGTCTCGTTCGGATTGATGCCCGATAATTACAAAGAAATCAAACCAACCAAGAATTCAAACCTATGGCAAAAAAAGGCAACGTTCTGATTGTTGACGACGAAGAAGTAATGCGCGATGTGCTGGAAAGCCTGCTATCGCAAGACGGGTATCGTGTTGATCTGGCCAAAACCGGCGAAGAGGGACTGGCGCGTTTTGGCGAACGAACCTACGACGTAGTGCTGCTTGACGTTTCCATGCCGGGCATTGGCGGCCTGAGAACGCTGGAAGAACTGCTGAAACTCGACCGCGAAGCCGTCGTGATTATGATTACGGCGTATGCGACTTTTGATACGGCAATCGCTGCCTGGCAGCTTGGCGCCTTCAATTGCATCCGCAAACCATTTGAAAACGAACAGATTCTGAAAATGGTTGCGGCCGGCATCACCCGCCGCCGCGGTGACGAAGAGCGCAGGGTGTTACGCCGCACGCTGAAAACCACAAGCGACCGTGCGCAGCTTGTCGGCAGTTCGTCCGCAATGCGCGAAGTTTACGATTTGATCGAACAGGTCGCGCCCGCGCGTTCGACTGTGCTGATCACAGGAGAATCCGGCACGGGCAAAGAAGTCGTTGCTCGCACCATTCATTTTTCCAGCCCTCGATCCGAATCCGGCCAGTTTGTCGCAGTCAATTGCAGCAATATTCCTTCCGAGCTTCTGGAATCCGAACTTTTCGGCCACACCAAAGGCGCGTTTACCGGAGCCGTTGCGGCAAAAAAAGGATTGTTTGAAGTCGCAGACGCCGGTTCAATCTTTCTGGATGAAATCAGCACGATCCCGCCGGAAACCCAGGCCAGACTGCTGCGTGTAATTCAGGAGCGCGAATTCACTCCACTGGGCGACACGCAACCGCGCCGGGTTGACGTGCGCATTATTGCCGCAACCAATACCGATTTGCAGCGCGCAGTGAAATCCGGTGATTTTCGCGAAGATTTGTTTTACCGGCTGAATGTCATCAACATTCATCTGCCGCCGCTCAGGAATCGCAAGGAAGACATACTAATTCTGGCTCAACACTTTATTCGCAAATACAACGAGGAAAATGGTCGCTCGATTGCCGAACAAATTTCGCCGGAAGTGTTGAAGAAGCTTTAATTTTACGCCTGGCCGGGCAATGTGCGTGAACTGGAAGCGACAGTTGAACGCGCGGTCATTATTGCTCGTGGCAATGAATTAACTGCCGAATGTTTGCGCGAAGAAATCGTCAATCCGAATTCTGAAAGCATGCATTCGGGTCCGCTGGATGCCCTGGCAACGTTGGATATTTCGCAAGGCATTTCGTTTTACGATGAAGTTTCGCGCTTCGAGATAGATTTGATCCGCCATGCTCTGGAATTAACGGGCGGTCATCAAAGCCGGGCGGCAAAATTGCTCGGCATGAACAACACCACACTTAACAGCAAGATCAAGGTTTACAACATTAAGCTCTGAGTCTTTTCCCCTGGGAGCAATTCCGCAACTTCCCATCCTTCGAACTGAAACTGAGTTGGTCAATCCAACGTCTTCAAAGGCGACCCACTTAAGTTTCATTAGTTTTTTGGCAGGCGGGCAATCCGCTTTGTCAGTGGATTTCATTCCTAACACCTGAAAGGAACTTTAGACGAATTATGAAACAAGAAAAAACTTCACGACGAAAGTTTGTCACAAGCACCGCAGGGCTGACATTGGGAGCCATGATTGTGCCGCGTCATGTGCTGGGCGGAATCGGTTACATCGCTCCCAGCGATAAGCTCAATCTCGCGATCATTGGTTGCGGCGGGCAAGGCGCATCCGACGCGACCGAGCTGGTCAAAGGTGGTGAAAACATTGTGGCATTGGCAGACGTGGACTTTGGCTACGTGGACAAAGCGGTCGCCAACAGCACCAACAAAGGCCAGAACCAAGATCGCGTCAAATTGCAGGAAGCCTACAACAAGGCCAAACGGTACGACGATTACCGCAAGATGCTGGATCAGCAAAAAGACATTGACGCAGTCGTCGTCGCCACGCCTGACCACATTCACGCCATCGCCGCCAAACATTCTCTGGAAGCCGGAAAGCACGTTTACTGCGAAAAACCCTTAACTTGGTCAGTTCAGGAAGCTCGCGTGCTGCGCGAAACTGCTGCTAAATATCCAAAGCAAATGACCCAGATGGGCAATCAGGGACATTCCAACGACGAAGCCCGCTTGATTAACGAATGGGTTCAGGCTGGAGTCATCGGCCCGGTCAAAGAAGTGTATGTCTGGACCAATCGTCCAATCTGGCCGCAAGGTGTTCCGCGTCCCGCCAAAGTTCCGGTCAACCCGGAAGGCGGTGGATTTGGAAATGACTGGACGTCACGCTTGCTCAGCAAAGCGACAGCAAATGCGTTGAGCGCGTATACCGAAAAACCATCCACGCTGAATTGGGATTTGTATCTCGGACCAGCTCCTGAAGTTGAGTACCATCCGATTTACCATCCATTTAACTGGCGCGGCTGGGTGGATTGGGGAACCGGGGCTCTTGGCGATATGGCTGCGCACTTGATTGATCATCCTTACTGGGCGCTGGGTTTGCGCTATCCCGAATACATCGAAGCAACATCTTCACCTTGGGGTGAAGACAACAAACGCAATCCAGTCAGCCACCCGCTAACGACGCAGGTTGTCTACCAGTTCCCGGCTCGCGGTAATCAGCCGCCTGTCAGAATGGTTTGGTGCGATGGAGGACTGATGGCAGCGCGTCCGCCGTTCGTGCCCGACGACGTCACGCTTGAACGCGGCGGCGGAGTCGCTATTGTCGGATCGAAAGGCACACTGTTGCACGATACGTACGGCGAAAAGCCGCGCATTTATCCGGAAAGCCTGATGGAAGACGCCAAGAAGGTGCCGCAGAAATATGAGCGCGTACAGTTCAGGAATGAAAAGGACAAACCACTCCATCGCATTCAGTTTGCCAACACCTGCAAGGGCAAAACAAAGCAAGTTTGTCCCTTCGAGTATGCATCGCGTTTAACAGAAACCATGCTGCTGGGCATCGTGGCGCTGAAAACCGGCCAAGGAAAACTGATTCGCTGGGACGGCGAAGCTGGCAGAGTCACGAACAACGACAATGCCAACCAGTACCTGCAACGCGAATATCGCAAAGGATGGACGCTGTAACAGCTTTTTTTCATTGATGTATAACCGAGGGCAGGCGGAAGAAAATTGCCGCTTGCCCTTCACCTCTCCCGCATCTTCGTACCTCCGCTCGGAGGGAATTTCACTAGGAGAAAATCCAATGAATCGCAAAACTCTGTTTGTTTCCGCTTGCCTGGTTATGGCATTGGCAAGCCTGGCTTGGGCGGCGGATGTCAGCGGCAAATGGACTGCTGCAGTTCCGGGTCGCCAAGGCGCAACAGTCGAAACCACGTTTACCTTGAAAGTCGAAGGCGACAAACTGACTGGCACGATCACCAATCCGCAAGGCGATATGACTATCGCAGATGGCAAAGTTAGTGGAGACGACGTTTCTTTCAGCGTGACGCGCGAAGTCCAGGGCAACACAATCAAGATCATCTACAAAGGAAAAGTTTCCGGCGACGAGATCAAATTCACCCGCACGATCGAAGGCCGAGACGTGCCGCCGACCGAATTCACAGCAAAAAAAGCCAAGTAACAATTGCGCTTCAGCGTTCAAACCTCGGCTTGTTTCTTTCAAACTGAGGTTTGAACCCTGCGCAAATCTTCGCTTCCCAAAATCATCTGCCAGTTTTTCTCCGGCTATTTCCTTCTCTTCGTTTGTTCCGTATCCTTTGCGGCATCTTACAAACTTCATTCACAAGGAAACTTCAATCATGAGATTACAAGGCAAGGTTGCTCTGATCACGGGAGCTTCCAGTGGCATTGGCCGTGAGGCGGCCCTGTTGTTCGCCAAAGAAGGCGCAGCCGTCATTTGCGTGGACGTAAATGATGCTGAGGGCGAACAGACCGTCAAACTGATTCAAGCTGCACGTGGTAACGCGGCTTACGTTCACGCGGACGTATCGAAAGCAGCGGATTGCGAACAGATGGTGGCTTTCGCCGAAAACGAATTCGGCAAGCTCAACGTCCTGTTTAACAACGCCGGGATCATGCATCACAACGACGACAATGCCGTCACGACCGACGAATCCATCTGGGATTTGACGATGGACATTAATGCCAAAGGCGTTTTCTTTGGCTGCAAGTACGGCATTCCGGCACTGAAACGCGCAGGCGGCGGTTCGATCATCAACACGGCTTCGTTTGTGGCAGTGCTGGGCGCGGCAACTCCGCAAATTGCCTATACCGCCAGCAAAGGCGCTGTGCTGGCAATGTCGCGCGAACTGGCAATCATCCATGCGCGGGAAAACATTCGCGTCAACTCGCTCTGCCCAGGGCCGCTGAAGACGGAACTGTTGATGAGTTACCTGAATACTGACGAAAAGAAACAGCGTCGGCTGGTTCACATTCCGATGGGGCGTTTTGGCGAAGCGAAGGAAATTGCTCAAGCCGCGCTCTTCCTGGCTTCGGATGAATCGTCGTACATCACCGGCACAGACTTTCTGGTGGATGGTGGCATCACGGCGGCTTACGTCACGCCCGAATAAGCTCACCGAGACAGATGACCGAACAAGGCGCAGCAGCGAAAGAATCGGAAATCGGATACGTGCTGAAAAGTTATCCGCGAATGTCCGAAACATTCATCGCTAACGAAATTTACCTGCTGGAAAAACTGGGGCTGCGGTTAAGGTTATTTTCAATGTTGGATTTGACCGATCCGCAGCGCCACGCCGTGGTAGATGCGACAAAAGCGCCTGTCCAGTATTTACCGCAAGTCAGCTCGCTCAGCGAAACATCTTTCCCAACTTGGATGTGGAACAACGGGCCTAAATTTTTCCCCAGCCATTGGCAACTTTTCAAAACCCGTCCGGGTGCTTATCTCAGCACGTTGTTGCTGGCGTTGCAGTTCGCCTGGAAATATCGAACCGGCGCACGATGGCAACCGGAAAAATCTTTCTTCAAAGAGTTTTTGCAGGCTGGCTTTATTGCCCGACGGGTTCTAGCAGTCGGCACAATTCGCCACCTGCACGCGCATTTTTGCCATTCGGCAACCACCGTGGCGATGATGGCCAGCCGAATGTGCGGCTTGCCGTTCAGTTTCACCGCGCACGCCAAAGACATTTACGTGCAGGCGCTGAACCCTGGCGATTTACTGCCAACGAAGCTGCGTCACGCGAAATTCGCCGTCACTTGTACAGAAACCAATCATCAGCACCTGAAGAATCTTGGAGTAACCGAAACTCCGATTCATACGATTTATCATGGGCTGAACACCCGACAGTTCACGCCGCGTGATCCACAAGAGTCGGAATCGCCTTTGCCCTTGCTGCTGACTGTGGGCCGTGTAGTTGAAAAAAAAGGCTTTCATACGCTTGTCGAGGCTTGCCGATTGTTGAAAGACAGCGGAATACAGTTTCAGTGCCTGTTCATCAGTGGCGCGGGAGTTCGTGAACAGGAAATCATTTCGTTGATCCGGAAACTGGATTTGGCGGATGTCATCACCATGCAGCCTGCCGTCACGCAGGAAGAACTGCAAAAGGTTTATCATCATGCGACGCTGTTTGTTTTGCCCTGTCAGATTGCTGCAAATGGAGACCGCGACGGCATCCCGAACGTCCTGGTCGAAGCGATGGCGACGGGTCTGCCCGTAATTTCGACAAATATCTCCGGCATTCCCGAACTGATCGAACACGGTGTGAGCGGTTTGCTGGTGCCTGAAAAGGATGCTGAAGCACTGGCGGCGGCAATTGCACAACTGGTGGCGTCAGCGGAGCTACGGCAAACGCTGGGACGCGCTGCGCGGGATAAAGTTTGCCGATCATTCGATGCTGAGCAAACCATCCACTCGCTGCATCATTTGTTCCTGGACTGTTTGAAGGACGCCAGCGACGACCGGCAGGGTTGATGTCGCTTGATGAATCAGGCAAGTTACAATGCAAGTATGAAAAAGCGCGTTATGTTTTATTGCCAATCTTTGCTTGGCATTGGGCATTTTATTCGCAGCCGCGAATTACTGTTCGCGTTACGCGATTTCGAAGTTTGTTTTCTGTATGGCGGTGAAGCCGTGCCCGGGTTTCACTGGCCGGATTGGGTGAAGGTTGTCTACCTGCCCGCGCTTCGTTCGGACACGGCTTTTGAACATTTGTACGTTGTCGGTGACCAGGGCAGTCTGGAAGAGGTTAAAACGCAACGAAAAGAATTGTTGCTCGCCACATTCGACCGCTTCTCGCCAGACATTTTGCTGATTGAATTATTTCCCTTTGGCAGGAAAAAATTCAATTTCGAATTATTGCCATTGCTTACGCACGCTCGCAGTTTACAGCCGGGCCTGAAAATTGTTTGCAGCCTGCGCGACATTCTGGTGCATCGCGCTTCACAGGAACAATAAGAAGCCGACGTTTGCAAAAGGGTGAACCAGTTTTTTGACTTGTTGCTCGTTCACGCAGACCCACGCGTGCAACGACTGGAAGAAACTATTGGCATCGTGGCAAAACTGAACTGTCCGATTCGTTACACCGGGTACGTCGCACAACCGACCCATATTTCGCAGGTAAACGAGACAGCCGATCCGCTGATTCTGGTCAGCATTGGCGGAGGACGCGTCGGGCACGAACTGATTGCCTGCGCACTGGAAGCTTCGCCTCAACTGCCTTTTCCCCATCGGCTGCAAATTTTCACCGGTCCACACATCCCTGACGATCAATTCGCTCGATTACAGAATCAAGCATCGGCGCTGCCTCAAGCCAATTTGCAACGCCATACGACAGAGTTTCCCGCCTGGCTCAGTCGCGCTGCGCTTTCCATCAGCATGGCAGGATACAACACCTGCATGGACATTTTGGCATCGCAAGCGCGCGCTTTGGTTTATCCGTTCCATGAACACGATAACGACGAACAGACTCGGCGCGCCCGCAAGTTGGAACAGTTCGGCTACGTACGCATGCTGGAACCGGAGCGGCTTTCGCCGGAGTTTCTGGCATCTGAAATTAGCCGAGCGCTTGCGGCTCCTGCCCATTCGTCGCACACACCAATTGATCTTCAAGGCGCTCCGCGCACGGCGGAACTGTTGGCGGACTTGGCGGCAGAACCCGGTGACAGCCAATGAGCCATTTTTTTGACCAAGTGAAATCCGCGCTTGAGCAACGACAACGGCAAAACCGCTCGCTGAACGTTTTTCTGCGCGATGATGACATTGATGACGATGAAGCTTCATTGAGAGCGCTGCTGCAAATTTGTTTGCGCCATAACACGCCCATCAACCTGGCGGTGATTCCAGGACGGTTGACATCGGCAGCGGCGTCTTTGCTCAACGATCTCCTGCAACAAAAACCCAAGCTGATTGAATTGAACCAGCACGGCTGGCTGCATCTGAACCACGAACGCGAAGGCAAAAAATGCGAATTTGGCGCAAGCCGGAATTTTGCGGAGCAACTGGCAGATATCGCGGCTGGGCTAGCGCGAATGAATGAAGCGTTTGGGCAAAACTGGTTTCCGATGTTTGTTCCTCCCTGGAACCGCTGTACCGCGACAACTGCGACGGCGCTTGATGAATTGGGTTTCCGGGTACTATCGCGCGAACACAGCCAGCCAGCGTTTGAGGGACATCAGTTTGCAGAGCTGCCGGTGACACTGGACTTATATCGTTGGCGTGGAGGCGCAGAACTTCGCTCGCCTGAGGAAATAGCAACCGAGCTCTCACGACAAATCTCCGAAAATGATCGCATCGGCATTATGTTGCATCACAAAGTGATGGATGATGCAGCCTTTGATTTGTTGAATGAGCTGCTGCAACTTTTCACTCGTTTTCCCCTTGTCCAACGCCACACGTTTCAAAGCCTGCTGAAGCTGACCCACTGATGCAAAGCACCCAGGAAAAACATGCCGATGTTCGAGCCTTGCTCCGCGAATTGCTTTGGCAAATGCGCGGACGCATCGCCATCACGCTGCTTTGCATGCTTGGGTTCACCGTTACAGAGTTACTGGCCCCCTGGCCGCTGAAGCTGATTTTCGATCACGTCCTGCTGGATAATCCTTTTCCGCCTTCTCTTGCCTGGTTGGCTGCGGTGCTGCAAACCGGAAAAGCTTATGCAGTATTTCTGATTTCACTCGGCATTCTTGGCATCGCCGCGCTGGGCAGCGTTTTTGCCTACGGCCAGCAGTTTCTGATGTCGTACCTGGGCCAGCGCCTAGTGTATTCCCTGCGCAGCGAATTGTTTGCCCACCTCCAACAGCTTTCGCTGTCATTCCACAACCGCGCCAAAACCGGAGAATTGTTGGCAAAAGTCACGGGCGAAACCGAAGCGTTCAAAGATGGTTTCGTCGAAGCTGTACTGCTTTCGCTGTCGCAGGCGCTGACCGTCGGTTCGATGTTCGTCATCTTGATGCTGCTGGATTGGCGATTAAGCCTGATTTCCCTGGCGACCTTTCCACTGCTTTTTTTCGCGCTGGCTCGCGTTTACCGGCAACTTAAAACTTCCATGCGCCAGCAACGCCAACGCGAAGGGCGTTTGGCCGCCAGACTGAGCGAGGTCTTGAGTTCCGTGCGACTGGTCAAAGCTTACGGACGCGAACAGTACGAACAGGAACGGTTTGAACTGGAAAGCAGTCAGACGCTGACCGAAGCGCTGAAAACTGAACGAATGGCGGCGGTGGCGACGCGCGCGGTTGAATTGCTGAAAGCAGCCGGATTGTGGGTGACAGTTCTGTATGGTTCGCTGGCGGTGATCAAAGGCCAGCTAACACCCGGCGCATTGCTGGTGTTCGTGGCATATCTGAACGATATGTATAAACCGCTCCGAAATCTGGCAAAGACTTCTACACGATTGTCGCGCGCGGTGGTCAGCCTGCAACGCATCGGAGAAATACTGGATACCGAACCGGAGCGTTGGAGCGAATCGCCAGTCACCATAGCGAAGCGGCTGAATGGCGAAATCGTATTTGACCAGGTTTCGTTCGATTACGGCGATGGCAAGGAAGTGTTGCGCGACGTGTCTTTCAAAATTGAACCCGGGCAACGAATCGCACTGGTTGGCTCTTCTGGCTCCGGCAAAACCACCATCGCCAATTTGATTTTGCGCTTTTACCACGCAAACGCAGGTGCAATTCGGCTGGACGGAATCAATATCGAAGATTACCGGCGCGACACGCTGCGGAATGAAATCGGCGTGGTTTTGCAGGACGCGTTGCTTTTCGGAGCTTCGATTCGCGAAAACATCGCTTACGGAAAACCAGAGGCTTCGATTGCCGAAATCGAAGCTGCCGCGCGCGAGGCCCACGCGCACGACTTCATCAGCGCCTTGCCC
Organism: uncultured Heliomicrobium sp.; assembly: GCA_964639915.1. GTDB lineage: Bacteria > Acidobacteriota > Blastocatellia > RBC074 > RBC074 > RBC074. The sequence goes on along the minus strand of CAZXHW010000002.1, from coordinate 24,322 downwards.
GATGGCTACGACACGATTCTGGGTGAACGGGGCAGCACGCTTTCCGGTGGGCAACGCCAGCGAATTTCCCTGGCGCGCGCCGTCATCAAAAACCCTTCGGTGTTGATTCTGGACGAACCGACTTCCGCCGTGGACGCCGAATCAGCCGACCTGATTCATGCAGCGCTGGATCAACTGCGGCAAGGAAAAACCACTCTGGTCATTGCGCATCACATGACTTCGTTTGAAGACTTCGATCAGATTTTAGTCTTGCGCCAGGGTAAGCTGGTTGAATGCGGCACACACGCGGAGTTGCTGAAACAACAAGGCTATTATTTCAGAATGGTTCAGCGACAAGGCGCCAAACAAACCTAACGCGGGGTGTAGTTGTGAACTGCCTGGACATACAGCGCGCGTTCATAAGCGGACGGATCGGGGCAATGCAATTGACTTAAACTTCCGCGCATCTGGGCCACCGAAACATATTCGTGCTTGTCCATCCATTCCAACATCGCGCGTTCGATCAAACCGATTTGCGGCAACCCGCGTTCGTACAACACAGAACACAACATCGTCACATTCGCTCCGGCCATTAATAGTTTCAGCGCATCAATCGCCGAATGCACGCCGCTGGTCGCGGCCAGTTGCGCCCGAATTTGTCCATACAAAATGGCAATCCAGCGCAGCGGCAACCGTATGGACGAGGAGCGGCTGAACAACACATTCGTTCTGACTTCCAGGGCTTCCAGGTCAAAATCCGGCTGATAAAACCGATTGAACAAGACCAGCGCATCAGCGCCCGCGTTATCCAACCGCTTGGCCATGTTGGCAAAGCTGCTGAAAAACGGTCCCAGCTTTACTGCTACTGGAATCTTGATCGCGGCTTTCACCCCTGCGACGATTTCCTGATAATCCTGTTCAACCTGCGCGCCCGTAATCATTGGGTCAGTGGCTACAGAGTAGATATTTAACTCCAAAGCATCGGCTCCGGCCTCCGCAATACGTTTGGCAGATTCCACCCAACGCCCCAAATGTGTTCCGTTCATGCTGGCGATGATTGGAATGTCCACCGCCTGTTTGGCCCTCCGAATATGTTCCAGATACGCATCCAATCCGAATTGCAGAAACTCCGGTTCAGGAAAAAAGTTCAGGGCTTCGGCAAAGCTTTCGGTTCCATGTGTCATGTGGTGATGCAGCTCGTATCGTTCCAGCATCAACTGCTCTTCAAACAATGAATACAACACAACGGCGGATGCGCCCGCTTCAGCCATTCGTTTGATGTTGTCCAGATTTTGCGACAGCGGCGAAGCCGACACCACCAGCGGCGTGCGCAGCATCATTCCCAGATAATTTGTCTGCAAACTCATTACTTGCTCTCCGTAATCTTGGTTTCTTGCGCTGCCGGACGTGCTGCCAGCGACTCATACAACCGGCGACGCGCCGTGACATCCTGCTGCGCCTGTTCAAACAGCCGACCAGCCTCGTCCGGATGACTTTTGGTCAACATCTTGAAGCGATTTTCCATTAACAGATAATTTTCAATTGGCACTTTCAACGCAGGCGAATCCAGCGTTAGCGCGTGACTCGCCGTTTCCGGGTGATAGCGATAAAGCAGCCAGTGACCTGCGTTGACGGCAGCTTTTTGGTTTTGCATTGCTGTCGTCATGTTGATGCCGTGCGCGATGCAGTGACTGTAGGCGATGATCAGCGAGACGCCTTCGTACGCTTCGGCTTCCAGAAAAGCCTTCAGCGTATGTTCATCGCGCGCACCCATTGCCACGCTGGCGACGTACACGTTGCCGTAGCTCATGGCAATCAAACCCAAATCTTTTTTGCGAGCGTGTTTGCCTCCGGCGGCAAACTTGGCGACAGCGGCGCGCGGGGTCGCTTTCGACATTTGGCCGCCCGTGTTGGAATAAACCTCCGTATCGAGCACCAGTATGTTGACGTTGCGACCGCTGGCCAGCACGTGATCCAACCCGCCAAAACCAATGTCATACGCCCAGCCATCGCCGCCCACAATCCATACGCTCTTTTTAACCAGCAAATCCGCCAGCGGCAGCAGCAATTTGGCTTCGTCTGTTTGCAACTGAAGCAGTTTTTCTTTCAAAGCCGCAACGCGTTCGCGCTGCTGGTGAATCTCCGCTTCGTCAGTTTGCGAAGCCGTCAGAATCGCCGTCGCCAAATCATCACCGACCTGCATAGCCACTTTCTTCAAAAGCTCTTCGGCAAATTCACGCTGCTTATCCAGCGAGACACGAAAGCCAAGTCCAAATTCGGCGTTGTCTTCAAACAAGGAATTCGCCCAGGCGGGGCCTCGACCTTCGGCGTTTTGCGACCACGGCGTGGTCGGCAAGTTCGCGCCGTAAATCGAAGAGCATCCCGTGGCGTTGGCAATCAGTGCGCGGTCGCCGAACAGTTGCGACAGCAATTTCAAATACTGCGTTTCGCCGCAACCGGAACATGCGCCGGAAAATTCAAACAGCGGTTGTTGTAACTGCTGCTGGCGTATGTTGGATATTTTGATCAGCCGCCGGTCAGTTTCAGGAATGCCCAGGAAAAAATCCCAGTTGTCGCGTTCGGCTGCGCGTAGCGGCGGTTGCGGCGCCATGTTGATCGCTTTCAGTCGCGCCTGAGATTTGTTTTTCGCCGGGCAAATGTCCACGCAAATGCCACAGCCTGTGCAATCTTCCGGCGCAACTTGAATGGTGTATTTTTGCCCTGTCCATTCGCGGTCTTTGGCGTCGCAGGCTTTGAATGTCGAGGGTGCCGAAGTCAGATGCTGTTCGTCATAAACCTTGATGCGAATGACGCTATGCGGGCAAACCATCGCGCACTTGCCGCACTGAATGCAGACTTGCGGATCCCACGCCGGAATTTCCGCTGCAATATTTCGCTTTTCCCAACGCGCAGTGTTCGTCGGAAATACGCCATCAATCGGCATGGCGCTAACCGGCAACGCATCGCCACGACCAGCGAATATTTCGCCCAGCACGTTGCACACAAACGGCGGAGCATTCAAAAACGCCGATGGCGGCAGTTCCAGATGCCCGTTGAGTTTCGTCGGAGGCGTGACTTCGTGCAGATGCGCCAGTGCTTCGTCTACGGCGCGCAAATTCATCTGGACGATTTCTTCGCCCTTCTTGCCGTAAGTTTTCTTGATGGAATCTTTGATCGCGGCAATCGCTTCTTCGCGTGGCAATACGTCGGCGATGGCGAAAAAGCAAACCTGCAACACGGTGTTGTTCTGCTTGCCCATGCCGCTTTCACGGGCAACGCGGTCAGCGTTGATGACATAAAACTTCAGCTTCTTGTCCAGAATCTGTTGCTGCGTGCGAAGCGGCAAATGCGACCAGACTTCTTCAGGCGCAAAAGGCGTGTTCAGCAAAAAGACGCCTCCGGGTTCCATGACATCCAACACGTCGTGACGTTCCATCAACACTGGCTGATGGCAAGCCACGAAATGCGCTTGCTGAATCAAATACGTTGAACGAATCGGCTGCGGCCCGAACCGCAAATGCGACACAGTTTCCGAACCGGATTTTTTCGAGTCGTAAACGAAATAGCCTTGGGCGTAATGATCGGTTTGTTCGCCGATGATCTTGATGGAGTTTTTGTTCGCGCCGACTGTGCCGTCCGAACCGAGTCCGTAAAAGACTGCGCGCGTCACATTGGCAGGTTCGATCAAGAATGTTTCGTCGTACTCCAAACTGGTGTGGCTGACATCGTCGCGAATGCCTATGGTGAAATGATTTTTCGGCTGAGGCTGCGCCAGATTATCGAATACTGCTTTGATCATCGCCGGAGTGAACTCTTTGGACGACAACCCGTATCTGCCGCCAACGACTCGTGGCATCGCACCCAAAGGGGCTTCGTGAAGTGCCGTCACGCAATCCTGATACAGCGGTTCGCCAGCGCTGCCTGGTTCTTTTGTGCGATCAACCACGGCAATGGCTTTGGTCGAAATCGGCAGTGCGTCAACAAACCGTGCAACATCAAACGGGCGGTACAAACGGACTTTGACGACACCAACCTTTTCCCCACGAATGTTCAATGCGTCAACAGTTTCATGAACTGCTTCCGCACCTGATCCCATCAACACAATTACACGTTCCGCGTCTGGCGCTCCGTGATATTCGTAAAGCTGGTATTGCCGTCCAGTCAGTTCGGCAAACAGATTCATCGTGCGCTCGATGATGTTCGAACATTCGACGTAAAACGGATTGACGGTTTCCCGTCCCTGGAAATACACGTCAGGATTTTGCGCGGTGCCGCGCAATGTCGGATGGTCAGGCGACAACGCTCTGGCGCGCAATTCGGCAATGCGCGTTTCATCCATAAACGCACGCAGCACTTCATCACCGAGCGGTTCGATCTTGGCGATTTCATGCGATGTTCGGAATCCGTCGAAGAAGTGCAGAAACGGTAGCCGTGATTGCAAGGTTGCAGCATGCGCAATCAGCGCAAAATCCTGCGCCTCTTGGACAGAGTTTGAGCAAAGCATTGCCCAGCCAGTCGCTCGCGTAGCCATTACGTCACTGTGATCGCCGAAAATCGAAAGCCCCTGCGCCGCCAGTGAACGCGCCGCAATGTGAAATACCGTCGGCGTCAATTCCCCGGCGATCTTGTACATATTCGGGATCATCAACAACAAACCTTGGGATGCGGTGAAGGTGCTGGCCAGCGAACCGGTTTGCAATGCTCCGTGAACGACACCTGCCGCGCCGCCTTCACTTTGCATTTCGACAACAGCGGGAACCGTGTTCCACAGGTTTAGTTTTCCTTGCGATGCCCAGGCATCCGCCCATTCCCCCATGGGCGAAGCGGGTGTGATCGGATAAATGGCAATGACTTCGCTTAAACGATACGCGACTGAGGCAACGGCTTCGTTGCCGTCCAGGGTAATAAATTCTTTCACGGCGGATTCCCTCCTCTTGTTCAGTCCGGTTCACTTCATTACGATGGGAGGCAGCAAGGCTTATGCCAACGCAATATCAAATAGTTATCGGCATTTACAGGAATTCCATTGGGCAAAGTTGCTCAGTATTGAGCAAAATTGCTCAATAACAGGTTTGTGTATTTCCAGCTTTACCCATCAAGCGAGGTTCTTATGACAAAGTCGCGCGTCCGCATTGTTGTGCTTTTATCACTGCTTTCTTTCATCACCGTTGGCCAAACGCCAAAAGAGGCGTTGCCGTATTTCGCCGAACCTTCGATTTCGCCGGATCGAACCGAAATCGCGTTCGTTTCCGGGGGAGATATTTGGACCGTTCCTGCCAACGGCGGCGAAGCGCGATTGCTGGTCGCGCATTCCGCCAACGAATCACGGCCGATTTATTCTCCTGACGGAAAGAAATTGGCGTTCGGTTCCAACCGGACCGGCGGCGGCGACATTTATCTGCTGACTTTGGCAACAGGCGATTTGAAAAGGCTGACGTTTGATGATGGCAACGATCAACTCGACGGATGGTCGCGGGATGGCAAATGGGTGTATTTCACTTCGTCAAGCAAAGACATTTCCGGGATGAACGATATTTTCCGCGTCAGCAGCGAAGGCGGCACGCCGATGCAGGTCACTGCGGATCGGTACACCAGCGAATTTTTCGCGGCGCCGTCGCCTGATGGTAAAACCTTGGCGTTTGCTGCCCGCGGAAACAGCGCCGGGCAATGGTGGCGGAAAGGCCATAGTCATCTGGACGAATCAGAACTCTGGCTGGTGAAGGAAGGCGGCAAGTACGAACAACTGACCGAACGCGGTGCCAAGCAACAATGGCCAATGTGGAGCGCCGACGGCCGCACGCTCTTTTTCACTTCTGATCGCAGCGGCGCGCAAAACTTGTGGTCGAAACAAATCGGCGGCCAAGCCAAACAACTGACCAAGTTCACCAGCGGACGTGTGCTGTGGCCGACCATTAGCTATGACGGCAAGACGATTGTCTTTGAACGCAACTTCGGCATCTGGAAGTTAGACACGGCAACTCGCCAAGCCTCCGAAGTACAAATCACTCGTCGAGGTGCCCCAACTGGTCCCAGCATTGAACATCTAGCCTTGAACAATGGTTTCGGAGATTTGGCGTTGTCGCCCGACGGCAAGAAAATCGCCTTCGTCGCACGCGGTGAAATCTTCGCGGCTTCATCCAAGGACGGCGGCGATGCCGTGCGCGTGACTCGATCCGTCGCGGCTGAAAGCGACATGGTCTGGTCGCCCGACAGCAAGCGCATCGCTTACGTATCCGAACGCGATGGCGCGCCGCATCTGTTTCTGTACGACTTCCCCACAACCACCGAAACGCAATTGACGAACGGTGCAGCAGCCGACGCCGCTCCACGGTTTTCTCCTGACGGCAAATTGATCGCGTTTGTCCGCGATGGAAAAGAGCTTCGTGTTTACGAAACCGACTCCAAACAAGAGCGCAAACTGGCCGATGCCAAAATGGAACGCCCGCCTTTCCTGAACAACCGTTCGTTTGCGTGGTCGCCTGACAGCAAATGGCTGGCATTTTCGGCAGTCAGCAACAAATCCTTCCGCAATGTTTACGCTGTTCAAGCCGCTGGCGGCGAACCGAGACAAGTCAGTTCGCTGGCTTCGGTTTCCGGGAGTTCGATTTCCTGGAGTCCTGATGGAACATACTTGCTGTTTCAAACCGTGATGCGAACTGAAGAAGGCCAGATCGCTCGTGTTGATTTGCTGCCGCGCACGCCGAAGTTTCGCGAAGATCAATTCCGCGAGTTGTTCCGGGAAGAATCGCCTCGTATTCCGGGGCGTCCGCAAACACCGCCGGCGCAACAGCCACAACAACCGGCAGAACCCAGGCCAGATGCACCGCCGCCTGCCGCCGCTAGAAGCGCTGCCAAACCAGTCGAAATTGTGTTTGATGGCATTCGTCAACGGCTAAGCCTTTTACCAGTTGGTGTTGACGTGAACTCGCTGACCATCAGCCCGGACGGCAAAACCCTATTGATGGGCGCCAACGCCGAAGGGCAAACGAATCTTTACACCTGGTCGCTGGATGAACTTGGACGGGAACAGCCTGTAGCGCGACAACTGACTTCGACGCCGGGATTCAAAAACGACGCGCAGTTTTCGCCCGATGGCAAAGAGGTCTATTTCCTGGAACAGGGACGAGTCAGTGTTATCAATATGGATACGCGCCAAGCTCGCCCAGTCGCGGTCACCGCCGAAATGGACGTGGACTTCAATCAGGAAAAGCTGGCGGTGTTCAAACAAGCCTGGACGCTACAACGCGATCATTTTTATGACGACAAATACCACGGCGCGAATTGGGAAGCCGTCCGTGCTGAGTATGAGCCGCGCGTTGCTGGAGCGCGCACACCAGATGAAATGCGCCGTATCTTGAATTTGATGGTTGGCGAACTGAACGCTTCGCACCTGGGCGTTTCGTCTCCGTTCGCAGGCGGCAACCAAACTGCGCCGGTAGGCAAACTCGGCTTGCGGTTCGACCGCAACGAATACGAAACGAACGGTCGGTTGAAAGTGACCGAACTCATCACTCTCAGCCCGGCAGCGATTGCTGGCGGCATCAAAGTCGGCGATTACCTTTTGGCAGTCGAAGGCGCGCGCATCAACGCGCAAACGAACCTGGACGAATTGCTGCAATACAAAACCAATCGCCGCGTGGCGCTGACGGTTTCGTCGTCGGCTGATGGTTCCAGCCCGCGCGAAGTCGTCGTTCGCCCAACAACCACTGGAACCGAAAAAGGCTTGCTCTATCGCCAATGGGTGGAAGAGTGCCGAGCATACGTCGCAAAGGTGAGCAACGGACGGCTGGGTTACGTTCACATGCCGGATATGTCCGCACAATCTCTGGCGCAACTCTACACAGACCTGGACGACGAAAACCACGCCCGCGAAGGCGTCGTTGTTGACGTTCGCAACAACAACGGCGGCTTCGTTAATGTTTACGCAATTGATGTGCTGGCGCGGCGCGGTTATTTGACAATGACGCAACGCGGCATGCCATCGGCCCCGGCACGCAGCTATCTGGGTCAACGATCACTGGAAGCGCCGACCATTCTGGTGACGAATCAACACTCGCTTTCCGACGCCGAAGATTTCGCCGAAGGCTATCGCACCCTGAAACTTGGCAAGGTCGTTGGCGAACCGACTTCCGGCTGGATCATTTACACTTGGAACTTATCCTTGATGGATGGCACAGGCTTCCGCATGCCTCGCGTGCGTGTGCAGGACAACACGGGACAAACGATGGAACTGAATCCGCGTCCCGTGGATGTTCTCGTGACGCGCCCAATCGGCGAAAGCTACACCGGGCGGGACAGCCAGATGGATACGGCTGTCAAGGAATTGATAAAACAAATTGACACCAACAAAAAGGAACGCACTGCTGGACTTGGAAAGTAAGGATATGACTGCATTACAACAAACGATTAGCCCGATTGACGGATCGGTTTATGCCGAACGTTCACTTGCAACTCAACAACAAATCGAAACCACGCTTACCAAAGCCGCCGCCGCGCAAGCTTCGTGGCGACACGTTCCGGTCAGCGAACGCGCGGCGATCTGCCTGCGTATGAAAGACTGGCTGGTTGAACATGCCGATGAAATTGGCAAGGAACTGACCTGGCAGATCGGACGCCCAATGGCCTACAGTCCGTTCGAACTTCGCCGAGGATTCAACGAACGCGTCAATTTCATGTGTGACATCGCTGAGCGAGAACTCGGCGACATCGCCCTTGAGCCGAAAGAAAATTTCCAACGCTTCATTCGCCGCGAACCGGTCGGCATAGTGTTGGTGCTGGCTCCGTGGAATTATCCCTGGCTGGCTTCGGTCAACGCGGTGGTTCCGGCGATTCTGGCTGGCAACAGTGTCGTGCTGAAAATCGCTCCGCAAACTCCTTTGGTCGCCGAACGGTATGCCGAAGCCTTTGCCGCTGCCGGTTTACCAGAAGGCGTTTTCCAATTCCTGCACATTGACCACGACCAGGTCGCCGAAGTCATCAAAGACCGACGCGTCGGTTTTGTCGCCTTCACAGGCTCCGTCGCCGGAGGCCACGCCGTGCAGCGAGCCGCAAGCGAACGCTTTATCGCTACAGGATTGGAACTCGGTGGCAAAGATCCGGCTTATGTTCGGGCAGACGCAAACTTGGCTGGCGCAATTGAGAATCTGGTGGATGGAGCGATGTTCAACTCCGGCCAGTCGTGCTGCGCGATTGAACGCATTTACGTGCATCAAGATGTTTACAACCAGTTTGTCGAAGGCGCGGTGGAATTGACCAAGCAATACAAGCTCGGCAATCCGCTGGAAAACGGAATCACACTGGGGCCAATGGTTCGCACAGATGCTGCCGGCAAAGCGCGCGCTCATATCGCGGAAGCTTTCTCGAAAGGGGCAAAAGCATTGATTGACGAAAGCCTCTTCTCTGCCAGCAAAGCCGGAACGCCATATCTGGCTCCGCAGATTCTGACGAACGTAGATCATTCGATGCTGGTGATGACCGAAGAAACTTTTGCGCCCGTCGTCGGCATTATGCAGGTCAAAGACGACGAAGAAGCCATCCGACTGATGAATGACAGCAAGTATGGTTTGACCGCTTCGATCTGGACTTCGGATGTGGATGCGGCGCTGAGCATTGGCGACCAGATCGAAACTGGAACGTTTTATATGAATCGCTGTGATTACCTGGACCCGGCGCTAGCTTGGGCTGGCGTCAAAGATTCCGGGCGCGGTTGCACCCTGTCGAAGCTAGGCTTTGAAGCCTTCACACGGCCCAAGTCGTTTCACTTGAGGCTCAGTTTATGAAGGTTGGCTTGCTGGAATGTGACCACGTGCTGGAAAAGTACGCGCACATTGCAGGTGATTACCGGCAAATGTTCGCGGATTTGTTCAGTCGTCACGCGCCGCAACTTGAGCTAGTGAGTTTCGATGTTCGCAATGGCAAGTTCCCTGCTTCGGTTGACGCCTGTGAAGCTTTTGTCTGCACCGGCTCTCGATATTCGGCTTACGACGAAGATGACTGGATTCAAGAGTTGAAAAACTTCTTGCGGCAATTGCGAGACGGCAACAAACCCTTTGTTGGCATTTGCTTCGGACATCAGCTAATGGCGGAAGCGCTGGGCGGCAAGGTTGAAAAGGCTTCGCAAGGCTGGGGCATCGGCGTTCACAGTCTGAACGTCGTCAAGCAGGAAAGCTGGATGCAGCCGGAACAATCCAGTTGCGGCATTCAGTATTCGCACCGTGACCAGGTCGTTCGATTGCCGGAAAACAGCGAAGTGCTGGGAGAGAGCGATCATTGCCCCGTGGCCATGTTTCGGGTCAGCGAAACGATGCTGGGAATTCAGGGGCACCCGGAATTCCCAGCAGCCTATGTTGAATCTCTGGTGCGCGGGCGAACAGAACTGATCGGCGCCGACAAGGTCAATGCGGCGAAATTCGACGCACCTACCGACGAAGCAATCATCACCAATTGGCTGGCGAAATTTCTGAACGCATAAATCACTTCCCCGAAACACAAAAGGCAAAAGCGGGAAACCTGGGCTTCCCGCTTTTGCCTTTTGTCATCCCACTGGCCAACAAAAAATGACTGAACCAGTTAGATTGTGATTCGGCTTCCATCGAATTTGGTCAGCGACAATCCGTCGAAACGCTCATTCCAGCAATGCTTCTGATCCTGGAGCACGCTGATTGCGACGGCTTCCCCAAGTTTCAAGGATTCAGTTGCATCTGAACGCCAATGCACTCCGCCGATGTTGCGGCCAAGAGCGACGTTTGAAGCCACCTTGTTCAATTCGTTCCCCACTGTCAGGCTTTCTCCTCGATATGGAAGCAGTGACAAACCATCAGGAGACGCCACAACCGGATCTGGAATCACCCAGGATTCATCAAACCACCATTTCAGCACAGTCGTGCAGGCTCCGGCCACGGTCGCATGCCCTGCGCCATACGCAGGATGAGAAGGACAACCTTCGACAAAGGCTACCGGCAACAAATAGGTGCCATACTTGCGGTAGACTTCCTCTATCGCGCCGGAAACAAGAATCTCGTTGTTGATTGGATAGGTGGTGGCTTTGGTCAAATGGTTGTGAATGCGTCCTGCAAATGCTTCCGGACGCAAACGGCGATGAACGTACCATTTTTGAAACCAGACCGCGCGCAAGGCATTGGTGGCGACAGAAGTCAGTAACGCCTGAATATGCGGGTTGCCAAACGACCCAAATCCGCACTGATTACGATATTTATTATAAGGATTGTTGGGGTCAGTGGGCGCTCCGGCGGTCAACAACACCGCCATTGCATTGAAATAAGCTTGGTAAAGGTAATCAATGTGAACCCATTCGCCCAAATCGCGTCCATTGCGAATGTAGCGCCGGGTTTGGTCGTAGCGATTTGGCAGGTTTAAATTCCCGCGCGCATTTTGTGCGTAAAGCCAGTCACTGTAAGTGGTTAGATAGTCATCTCCTGGAATGGTCGTCCGCATTTTCTGACTGACAAATTGTGCTCCGAATCCATAATCTTTCCACAAAAATTGCGAAATGTAGGGCCCCACTAAATCGCCCGGAGTGATGCCTCGGAACAATGTTCCGGTGGTGACTGGTCCACTAATTTGCTGTTGGCGAATCGGAATTGATCGCGGCTCTTGCTGATCAGGCTCACTGCCAGCAGTTTCGGTCCCATTTGCCAGGTCAACGCCCACAGAACTGGATTGACCACGCAAAGCCAAGGTTGGGCGAAATCGCGGCCCACGGAAGTTACTGAATTTCGATAGATCGGCAGCAGCAGCGGCAGTCAAAGGATGAGAATCATAGTCGGCAAAATTGATGTCACGGGTCAGCGCCATCCAGTAATTTTCTGCGATTTCAGAGGCAATTTCTGCGCTGGCAAACGCGGGGGCCGGCTGTTGATAGATATGGCCCGGATCAAGCCCTTGCATTTCGAAGGTCAATCCACCCTGCGGATTTTTCAACTGAACCTGACTGTCTCCCATCGGAATCCGTTCAAAATCATCCGGGTTGCCGGTCTCGATCGAACGCAAAAACGCGTTGTAGGCAACCTGGTCCACTTCGCCAAGTGAGTTATGCGGCAATCCTTTGGAGTAACTGCCAATCCGGTTGGGATAGCGATCCTCGTCACCATTGTTCGGATGATCCGGCAAGGGAAGAATCTTCTGGAACACGGCTGCTTGCACACGCAGGTCATAGGCTTGTTGCGCACGACCTGCGCCGCCAAGCACGCTTACTTCCAGCGTCTCCGCTTTCGCTTTAGGAACAGCGCCAAGCGCTGGAACGGCAGCCGTTCCACCCACAGTTCCGGCAGCGATGGTGGCTGCCGCTACGCTGCTTACGTTGCCCAAAAATTTGCGTCGGCTTTGAGAGGTCGGCACTGGCTCAAGAGCATTAACGGTTTGTTGTTCGGAAGCTTTATTTTTAATGTCAGGGTTTTCGTCAGGATGGGTGTTTTCTTTATGATTCACGTAACTACTCCTTCAAGGTAGATAATTTGAGGTTGCCGAATCGCATCTCGCAAAGTAAGAGCTTTGGCAGCAGTGGAATTGAGTTGGAAACAATACGCGGGGCTAAAGAACCGAACCCGTGTTCGGAAATCCGGGGGAAACGTTGATTGGGAGCGCGGACGATCGGTTCAAGAAAATATCTTTAATGAGTGAAGTCGAAATTTAGTTATGTATTGCCCTGCTGTCAACAACTTCTTTCGGCAGTACGACATTGAACGGTCGCGATACCCTGATTTGTTTTCATCGAGATGGTCAATCGTAAAGTTTGGCTACCGGCTGGACAGTTCTACCAACTTCGCCTATTTTTCACTCCTCGCCACGCAACAATTAAGAAGGAGAGAATATGGAAAGAAAACTTTCGAATACTAGAATGCTCTTGTTACTGGCTGTCTTTGTGCTGTTCCTATCAAGCACGACCTCACAGGCAATTCAAAAACAGAAACAGACTGACTCCTTGCCTCCTGGCAAACCTATCCTTTGGCAAGATCCCGGTGCAGTTGAAAGCCTTGATTTGGTTGGCGGATCCACCGGAAGAGAAAGAGCGCCCAAACCACCTTTTACTTTTGTCGAAGAAAGCATGTCTGGCTCCAATCCGAAGGTCCGCGTAACAGACGCCAATGGTGTCCGTTGGACAGCGAAGTTCGGCTCAGAGGTTAATGCTGAAACATTCGCAACCCGACTGGTCTGGGCAGTGGGGTATTTTGTTGAGCCTGCTTACTTTGTCCCAAATGGCAAAATCCTAAATGTCGGCAAACTGTCCCGTGCAAAAGACTTTGTGAAGTCCGATGGCAGCTTCACCGATGCCCGGTTCGAGATGCAAAAGGAAAAGAATGTCAAAAAACTGGAAGAAGAAGAAAGCTGGGGCTGGCTACAAAATCCATTTGTTGGGTCAAAAGAATTGAATGGACTGAAAGTAATGCTCCTATTGACTTCAAACTGGGATAACAAAGACGTGCGCGACGTCAAGCGTGGATCAAACACGGCAATTTTTCGGACGCCTGTAGGCTCCGGGGTAGAAGATCGCTATCTGGTGACGGATTGGGGCGGTTCGATGGGGAAATGGGGCGGGTTCTTAAGCCGCGAAAAATGGGATTGCAAAGGTTTCAATGGACAGAACAAAGATTTCGTCAAAGGTATTAAAGGCGAGATCGTACAATTTGGGTATTCTGGCCAGCACACCGATGATTTCAAAAATGCGATACGGGTTAGCGATGTTCAGTGGCTGATGCAGTACCTTGGGCGCATCACTGACGCCCAGTTACAAGCCGGATTGAAAGCCAGCGGAGCTACTCCGGATGAGGCGGCGTGTTTCACGACCGCGTTGCGTGATCGAATCAATCAGCTAAAACTTGCTGCAAGGTAATTCCATCAACTTCGAAAGGTGAAAATTATGGATCGTAGAGAGTTCATCAAAGCAAGCACTTCATCCGCAATTGTGCTGACAACTGCCGGAATGACAGCCCAATCCTATGCCCGCATCATCGGTGCAAACGACCGACTCAGGCTGGGCGGCATTGGCCCCGGAGATCGCGGAAGCGGACGCGTTGCCACAGCACAAAAGCTCGGCGCAGACATCGTGGCGCTGTCTGACGTAAACAAGGGGATGCTGGAACAGGCGCAGAAAAAACTCAGTTCGCCGGTCGAAAAAACCTATGTGGATTACAACGACCTGCTGGCGCGCAAGGACATTGATGGCGTGATCATCGCGGTGCCGGATCATCTGCATCACGATGTCTTGCTGGCGGCGGTCAAAGCCGGAAAAGACGCCTACATCGAAAAGCCGCTTTGCCGCACCATCGAAGAAGGTGAAAACATGGTTGCTGCGGTCAAAGCGACCAAGCAGATCGTCCAGGTTGGTAACCAACGACGCAGCGGAGACCATTTCAAAAAAGCGCGTGACATTGTCGCTTCAGGCGGAATCGGCGAAATCCGGTTTGTGCGCATCTGGGATTTCCGGTATCGCCCGGTTGATCCGTACATCAAACGCAGCAAAGACCAAACGTTATTTGCGCCGGAACTTGTGGATTGGAACCGCTTTCTGGGGAAAGCCCCGAAGCGGCCTTACGATGCCAAACGCGCTTCGGGCTGGCGCTGGTATTGGGATTACGCCGGGGGGTTGATGACAGACATCGGGCCCCATTGGCTGGATGTGGCCATGTGGATTACCGGCAGCGACGGGCCAAAAACAGTCACTTGCAACGGCGGCAAATACCAAAGCATGGATTGGGAAACGCCGGACAACGTCCATGCCATTTTGGATTGCGGCACATTCGCCATCGTATTCATGGTGCAGTTTATGAATGGGCAAGAATATGACGGCGCAGCATTTTACGGCTTGGAAGGCAGCATCGTGCAGGAAAACAATCGCGGGATGATGGTGCGTTACGATGCCAAGCGAAAAGAAATCGAAAGCTGGAAGGTAACCGACGAAAGCACCATTCACATGCAGAATTTCCTGGATTGCATGAAGAGCCGCAAACAGCCGAATTCCCCCGTGGAATTAGGAAATCGCGTGTTGGTGGGAGCGCATTTGGCCAACGAATCGTTCCGCTCAGGCAAGCGCGTCAACTGGGATACCGTGAAGTGGCGCCACGCCTAACACAGTTGCGGTAACGCAAAAAAAGGCGCAAAGGAATTCGATCAAATTCCTTTGCGCCTTTTTTTGCGCTGGCTTGTTTCCTCAATTTGGCTGAAAGAATTCAAGCAGAGCCTGATTCACCTCAGCGGCTTTTTCGATGAAAAACAGATGTCCAGCATTTGAGAATTCCATCAACCGAGCGTTTGGAATACGCTCGGCGATTATCTTGGAGTTACCCGGCGGAACCAGCACGTCATCAGTTCCAGTCATCACTAAAGTCGGAACGGCAATTTGCGGCAACCGGTCAAAGGCATCAAATGCCCAGACAGCATTGATCTGGTTCAAATACCCGTGCAGCCGCTGCCGGTTATCAACAAATAAGGGAATGAGTGATTCGATCAGTTCTGGCCTGTGTTGCTGAGTGTATGGAGAGTAATTGAATGCAACACCTTCACGGACGGCTTGCTCTCGCGGCTTTCCGGGCAGGCTTTTGAAAATTTCCGTCACCCAGGCTGGCGAAGGCACACAATGTTTGATTCCCGGATGCGTGCAGCCCAGCGCAAGCTTGCGGACTCGTTGCGGATGGCGAAGCGCAAATTCCTGCGCAATCATTCCGCCCATCGAAATTCCGAAGACATAGGCAGATTCAATGCCAAGCGCATCCAGCAATCCCGCCGCATCATCCGCCATACCGGCTAATGAATATGCTTCCGCGGGTTGGTCGCTTTCCCCCACACCGCGATTGTCGAAGGTAATCATTCTAAAATTTGGCGCCAGCGCTTCGACTTGGAATTTCCAACCGTTGCCTCTTCCTGCCAAACCGTAAATCAACAATAAAGGCTCGCCTTCACCATGAACTTCGTAAAACAAATTGATTCCGTTGATTTGAGCTTTCGGCAAAATGTTCCTCCATCATTTCCACAACAAAAAAGACAGGGCGATCCTAATGGAATTACCCTGTCTTTTACGAACCATTCAAACTATCCGGTTCATACTTGCAGCGACTTTTCTACGTCATTCAGCTTGTATCTGGCCAGCGCGAGATTGCTTTTGGAACGATCCAAAACCAAGTATAAAAACAGTCCCTCATACTTATTCAAGAGCCTGATCAAGTGATATTCGTTTTGTAAAGAAATGAGTATGTCCTCGATCTGATCTTTTAGATTCAGCGTGCGGATCGCATTTAGCTTCGCACGTATCACTTCAGCATTTACAGCTACGGCAATTTCCATGTTGAACCCGCCGTTTCTGCTTTCAAGTCCCAGAACCATCCCGCTATTGTAATCCCCCAAGGCGACGCCTTTTGCCCCTTCAATTTCCAAAGCCGAAGGCAAAACAATCGTGATATTTCCAGCCATCGAATCTCCTTAGTTTTTGGGTTCGAAAGTTCAACCACAAAACTGATTAGGTTGAGTCACGTGAAAAGATTGGGTGTCAGAGCTAACCCGTTGGAATTCGAGATTGCGTTAAGAACTTGCCCACATCAAGGCTTAAGGCGTAGCGGATTATACACGGGAGTAATCATCCTGCAATCTTACAATGTCATCCTCTCCCAGATAGCCGCCACGTTGAACCTCAATAAAAACCACCTTTTCTTTTCCAGGATTTTCAACACGATGAGCTTGTCCAATGGCGATATCCACATATTCGCCGGGGTTGAGAAAAATATCTTTACCGTCGAGCGTTACTTTAGCTGTACCTTCCACGATGAACCAATGCTCAGCCCGCTGCGCATGTTTTTGATAGCTGAGCCGTTTGCCAGGCAGCACTTCAATGCGTTTAACCTTATACCCGTCTGCTTCGTCCAAAACAGTGAAATTGCCCCACGGACGTTCATCATATTTTGGTGAATTGTTTACTGCTTCTTGCATCGGGAAAAACTCTCCTACTTTTTAGATTCCAGTTCGCGCAACTCACGTCGAAGCACTTTGCCAACAGCGCTCTTGGGTAAGGCGGGAATGATTTCAATAATGGATGGCAGTTTGTATTTCGCCAAATTGGTTTTACAGAATTCCGACAATTCTTCAACGGTCGCACTTATTCCAGGCTTCAACACGACAAAAGCTTTGACGGATTCGCCGCGATATTGATCCGGCACTCCGATGACGGCAGCTTCCAGCACTGCCGGATGCGTGAACAACACATCTTCGACTTCATTCGGATATACATTGAAGCCGCTGACGATGATCATATCCTTCTTTCGCTGGACAATGTAAAAATAACCGTCCTCGTCCATACGAGCGACATCGCCGGTGTACAGCCATCCATCGCGCAGCGCGATGGATGTTTCGTCAGGACGATTCCAGTAGCCTTTCATCACCTGTGGACCGCGAATGCAAAGCTCACCTTCCTGGCCGAGCGGAACTTCCTGTGTGCCCGTTTCCAGATCAACGATCTTCGCTTCTGTCGCCGGATACGTCAGACCTATGCTGCCGGGTTTACGCCGAGCCAGCGTCGGTGTCGAATGTGTCGTCGGCGAAGATTCAGTCAATCCATACCCTTCATACAACATCGCCCCGCTCAGATGCTCGAACTGTTCGATCACTTCCACTGGCAGCGGAGCCGATCCGCTGTTGAAGCGCCGCACATACTCTAACCCGCAAGTCTTGATTTCAGGATGATTCAGCATCGAAATGTAAAGCGTCGGCACGCCGGGAAAGAACGTCGGCTTGTAAGTTTTGATTGCTTGAATCAACGCGTCGGGATCGAACTTGGGTACTGGAATCTGCATCGCGCCGTTCCAGGTTCCCAGCAACATCCCTACCGTCTGACCATAAATGTGAAAGTACGGGATGACCATCAAGTATCGTTCATCGCCGCGCTGCGTTAGTTCTCTGCCCCAAATGTAAGACTGAATGACGTTTGAATACAGATTGAAATGCGTCAGCATCGCGCCTTTGGGGACGCCGGTAGTTCCGCCGGTGTATTGCAACACGGCAACGTCTTCTTCAGGCGTGATGACGACGCGTGGCAGCAAAATTTCCGTCTCCTGAATCAGCGCTTTGAACGACAAGGTGCCGGTTGGAA
>CAZXHW010000002.1:0-6242 GCA_964639915.1 uncultured Heliomicrobium sp. | reverse complement strand
GTTTCCGGGCGAGCGGAATATTCCTGCAAACTGGTGACAATGACATTTTCAATCGAAGTATGGGCTTGAACACCCAACACAATTTGCGCCATCAAGTCCAAAACAATGACGGCTTTCATCCCGGAATCTTTGGCAACGGCTTCGACTTCGCGTGGCGTGTAAATCGGATTGATGTTCGCGACAATCGCTCCCAGCCGGACGATGGCAAAAAAACTGACCAGATATTGCGGGCAGTTTGGCAGCATAATGCCTACGCGGTCGCCTTTTGTGACGCCGAGTCCAGCCAAAGCAGTCGCCAGACGGTCTGCTTGTGTTTTCACTTCGCCAAATGTCAGGAACGCGCCCAAAAACGCTGTCGCCGGTTTGTCCCGGTAGGCGACACTGGCAATTTGCAGAATCTGGTACAACGGCTGTCGAGGCATGTTGGGTTCAGGATCAACCCAGAAATCGTAATGTTTCAGCCAAGGCTTCCTGGCGTATGGTGAATTGTTGGTCGTGGTCTCAGAGGTGCTCATTATCTCTCCGGTTCGATTTCTTTTCTCACTTAATGCCTTTAACTTCATCCTGAATAATCTCGTTCAAAGCACTCATGATTTTAGGCAACACAATGTCGTTTGATTTCTGCATGACATCTGCCACTAACTTGGGCATTACTTGAATTGATTTTTTGCCGGTTGGAGTTTTGTAAAATGCGACGATGTCCTTCAACTCATCTTCAGTGAAATACTTGTCATATAGTTCAAGGCTTATCTGCTCCAGCAACTCCGCGTAATTGATCACTCCCACGACCTTCTCTCGAAAACGCTTGAACATGCTCACTGCAATCTTGCTTTGATCAGCTTCCAATGCTTTTTGCTGAGCAGGCGTTAGTTTGTTTTCTGATGCTTGTTGCACCAACAACTGCTCCATAATTCTGGGAAAATCCTGCTCCATCTGAACCAGCATGGCCTGGCTGGTGGTTTCTGCCAGCTTGGCGGATTCAGTGACATTCAGCAATTCTTTTATCAAAGCTCTTTTTTGTGGCGAAACAGATGAAACGGTATTCGGTTTCATCTGTGGCGGAACTCCGCCTTGTCCCCAAGCCTGCAGGCAAACAGCCGCAAGGAAAAACACCAAGAGAGGGATAGAGATAGATGTTTTGAATTTCATGAGCACTCCTTGTTTTATATCAATTGCCGAAATAGACACTCTTATTTTACTGGCTTGCCCCACTCGACAGAGTTTCGCAGCGAGGGTTTAAGAATTTTGCCACCAGGATTTCGCGGCAACAGCTCGGGTCGAATAATGACGTATTGAGGCACTTTGAAATCGGCGAGATGTTTGCGGGCGAATGCGATTAAGTCAGCAGCATCAATTTGCTGCCCGGGTCGAGGAACAATAACCGCGCCGACTTTTTCTCCCATCACTTCGTCGGGAACGCCAATGACAGCAACTTCAAATACAGCCGGATACGCAGCCAGTGCGTTTTCAACTTCGACGCAATAAACGTTTTCGCCGCCTCGGCAAATCATGTCTTTCTTGCGATCAACGATGTAAACGAAACCTTCGTCGCTGATCCTAGCCATATCGCCCGTATGCAGCCAGCCATCAACAAACGCCGCCTCGGTCGCTTCGGGCTTGTTCCAGTACCCTTTAACCACGTTTGCGCCGCGAATCAACAATTCGCCGACGCCGCTTTCGGCATCAACTTCGAATAATTCTAGATCCACCACCGGAGCGGCAAAACCAACTGAATCCGCATGATCGCGGGAATACTCGTGTGGCAGAAAGGTCGCCACTGACGAAGTTTCAGACAAGCCGAAGCCATTGCCTACGCGAGCGTTTGGAAACGCTTCGATCAATTTGCCAACCAATTCCGGCGCAATCGGTGCCCCGCCGTACGTCAGCCAGCGGACGTGACTGACATCAAATTCCTTGAAGTTCGGCTGGCTTATCGCCAGCCAGTGAATCGCCGGAACCGAAGTCACAGAGTTCGTGCGTTCGGCAACGATGGCTTTCAGAAATTCCTGCACGTTGAAAGCGGGCATAATCACCGAAGCGCTGCCGCTGGCACAGCAACACAGAAACTGAGAGTTGCACCCTGTGACATGAAACAGCGGCACGGAAATCAAGGTGCGAACGCTGCCGTCAGTTGGCAGATTCACCACACGAACACAGTTTTCGTTGTTGGTCAGAAAATTGGCGTGTGTGGTAATTGCGCCTTTCGGAAAGCCAGTCGTGCCGCTGGTGTAGAAAATGGCAGAGGCTTCTTCACGCTGCCCTTCTTCCACCGCAAAAGGCGAACCGTCAGGCAAGGCTTCGCCGGGTTTGAACGAAAACTTCGAGCCGGAATCATTGATTACGTATTCAACTTCCGGTTCAGCAAAGCGCGTGTTGACGGGAACGGCAATCGCTCCAGCCAATTGAATTCCCCAGAAAGCTACGCACCAGTTCAACCCGTTGCCAAGCTGAAGCGCCACACGATCACCTCGATTGATGCCCATCGCTTTCAACCCGCCCGCCACACGCGCTGCTCGATCCCAAAGCTGTTGGTAATTGACTCGTTCACCGCCGAGTTCCACCACGGCTTCGGCATTCGGAGACTTATCAACCGTCGCGCGCAGCATTTCGACCAGCGAGTTGTGCAAATTGTCGTACCGCAAAATGCCATCAGCTCCGCGAACCGTGCCGGAATAATCGTATGGGCGAATCATGAACATCAGCTCCTTGGTTTCGGTGTTGGATCGTTGCCAGAACGGCGCGGTATTGTGCTGGACACCAGCAAAGTTGACAAGCTGAGAAGGCATAGCATTGATGGCAGGAATTTGGTCGCAGAGATTTTTCAAACTTCAGTCTGGTTCCTTGAAGGAATGGTGCGGACCTTTTGCCAACGAACCGTGAAGCGAGCCGGTTTCTAACAGCTTGGCCACCATTTCCGCCCGTGAACCGACTCCCAACTTGGCAAACACACGGCGAATGTGCGTGCAGACCGTCCAGGCGCTGATGTCGAGCACGGCGGCTATCATTTTGTTGGGATACCCCTTGGCAATCATGCGGGCAATTTCCTGCTCACGAGGACTCAGGGAAATAGAAACGGCTGTTTGCTTCGGCTTTGTGCGAAGAATCAGACAGCGCATGCCCTCTATTTCCATATCCAACACAACTTCATCCTCAGAATCACCGGCTTCGCAAAAATCAGGGGAAGCAGGAAGCAACCGAGCTTGCTGAATTAACTTATCAGCCAACAATTTTACCTCCGCAATAGCTGGCACGGCTGATGTTGTTGGAGCGTCTTTCGATTCTCTTTGTTTGATGGCTAGGGTCGGCATAAATATTCCTTCACGTGTCCCACGGTCGGAAAATGCAACGTTTTGTACTCAAGCCTTAACGAAAAGGCAGAAGGCAGAGCAGACTTACTTGGACAATATCAACATTATTCCCTGACTTGGCGGAAAGGCAGAAGAATTGCAATGTCGTTAGAGCTTGAACCAGCGATGTGTCGGCTGAATAAAATGGCTGTTCATTGCCGCACGGCGGCGGATTATAACAGCACTTTTTTCATTTGGCTTGTCGCCTGAACGAGCGACACATTTTTTAGCTAACTTTCTTGAACTAACCTGAAAAGGCTCGCTCAACTCGGCTAACTCCTTCCAGCTTCCCTGTAAAAAGCGACTATCGCGGCTTGATTGAACTGCGTATCTTCCGCGCGGCGTCACCACTTGGAGTCACGCGATCAAAAGCGCGGCAAAAAAGAATCTAGCGGAAACCTGCAAGGAGGTCTTGTTATGGCAACCAGGAATTTTGAAGAAGAATTGGAAATGGAAGGCGAATTTGAATTGGAAGGCGAAAGCGAATTTGAATTGGAGGGTGAAGGCGAACTCGAGGGCGAAGAGTTTTTAGGAACTATCGCCAGAGGCATTGGCAGCCTGTTAGGCGGTCAGGGCGAAGGAGAGTTTGAAGGCGAAGGAGAGTTTGAAGGCGAAGGAGAGGGTGAATTCGAAGGAGAGTTCGAGAGCGAAGAATTTTTCCGTCGAATTGCCCGAGGCGTTGGCAGTTTTGTCAGAAGAGCAGCCCCGGTGCTTCGCAATGTCGCTCGCGTCGCTGCCCCCTGGGTCGGACGCGCAGTGGGAATGTTGGGAGGGCCGGTGGGCAGCCTGGTCGGCGGTCAGCTTGGCAACCTCGCCGCGCGTGCGCTACGTGAAGGGGAATATGAATTCGAATTTGAAGGCGAATTCGAGTATGAAGGCGAATTCGAAGGCGAGTTTGAAATGGAAGCCGAAGGTCCGATCACTCAACAGGAAGCGATGGCCGAGTACATGGCCGCGATCGCTTCGCGAGTTCAGTCCGAAGCCGAAGCCGAAGCAATGGTAGGCGCCGCAACAGCCAATATTCTTTCTCGCGCTGACCGGCGAGCGTTGCGTCGCATTGTTCCACATTTGACTCGCGGAGCCGCAATCCTGACTCGCATATTGCGCCGCCGCCGCATTACTCGTCCGGCTGTTCGCGTTGTGCCGACTGTCGTTCGCCGCACAGCGACAGCGCTTGCGCGCCGCGCAGCCGCTGGCCAACCGGTCACGCCACGGGCCGCAGCCAGGACAATGGCCGCGCAAACCCGCCGTGTGCTGGGCAGTCCGCGAACCTGCGCCGCAGCAATGACGCGCAATGTTCGTGCCGCTGCGACAGCCGCACGTCCAGCAGCTCGCAGGGCGGCGGTCACAGCCAGACGGGCTGCGCCGATTCGCGGATAAGCCTGGAACCGCACGCGAGCGTAACAACAGCATTTCGTCATAAATCCGGCTCTGGGCCGGCAGCATAGGAGGACTGAAAATGTACGAGTATGAATTGGAAGCTGAACTGGAAGGCGAATGGGAAGGCGAACTCGAATTGGAAAGCGAGTTCGCAGGTGAGTGGGAAGGCGAGTACGAAGCCGAGTTTGAAGCCGAGTACGAAGGTGAAGAATTTATCCGCCGCCTGATCGGTATGGCCAGACGTGGCGTCCAGTCGCCTGTGCTGCGGCGAGTCGGAGCGACGGCTGCGCGTGCTGCAAGAACGATGGGACCGGTTTGGAACAGATTGCGCCCGCAACTGCGACAGGCCGGTTTGAATGTGGCCAGAACCGGCCTGTCGCAGTTGGGCAATATTGGCGGAGCCATTGGCGGCGCGCCGGGCACGCCGGGCTCCCAATTTGGCTCCAGAGTCGGCGGCGCGGTGGGTGATCTTATCGGAAGCTTCCTGCCCCAGCAGGAATATGAAGGCGAATGGGAATTTGAAGGCGAGATAAACCCGCTCCGCAGGGTTTATCCGGATGCGTTGATGGAACATCTGGCGCATGCGGCGACTGAAACGGAAAGTGAAGAAGAGGCCGAAGCCTTTATCGGCGCTTTGATACCGATGGCGGCGCGGTTGCTTCCCCGGGCGGCTTCCGCCGTGATGCGGGTTGCGCCGCAATTGGTTCGCGGCGCGGCAAATGTTACGCGCGTGCTTCGCTCCAATCCGGCAACGCGCCAGCTTGTTCGCACAGTGCCGACCATCGTTCGCCGAACCGCATCCAGCATCGCTCAACAAACGGCGCAAGGCAGGCCCGTGACCCCGGCCAGAGCCGCCCAGACGCTGGCGAGGCAGACGGCGCGCGTCATTGGCAGCCCGCAACGATGCGCTCAAGCGATCCAGCGTTCACGCGCGCTGGATCGCCAACACCATCGGACTGTTGGCCCAACGGCGGCGGCAGTGACACCGCGCCGAACTGGACTGGCTGCACGACAGCCGCGAAATTGCCGCTGCGTCTGAACCGGCCGAACAACAAGAGCATAGAAGGTCAGCAAATCTAATTGCCGTAGGATGATTCGAGCACAGTTTGCGACGGAGTAAATATGTACGCTTTCCGCGAAAACTTATCAGCGACGCCGGTTGCGCCGAGGCGGCGTCCTCGCCATCGCCAGGCGGCGACTACTGACGCGACGGTGGACAGGGCTTCGCAGGCAAATTTACCTCCGCGCGATCCGCGATTCGCTGCTTCAATGATGCCGCTGTTGCGGGCACAGGCTGTGAACGTCAATCGCCATGCGGCGGCATTACGTCCTTTCAAGCGCGAAGAGTTTGGAACCGGCCCTTCTGCCCCAAGCGAAGGCCACGTAGAAGCAGTCAACGAACTGCTTCAGACCCTGCGCGCCGACCTGTTGCGGCTTACCAAAAAAGTCACGGATTCGGTAGAGCAAACAACCTCCGAGCCGACAACTCTCAACCTGCAACGGGTCGTGACGTAC
>CAZXHW010000001.1:0-40763 GCA_964639915.1 uncultured Heliomicrobium sp. | reverse complement strand
GCTCCGGTATGGATGATGCGGCAAGCTGGCCGATACTTGCCTGAATACCGCGCGGTGCGCGGCAAAACGGATTTTTTGACGCTGTGCAAGACTCCGGAAATGGCGGCGGAAGTTTCCATGCAGCCGTTCGACATTCTGGGTGTGGACGCGGTGATTATGTTTTCAGATATTCTGATCCCCGTTGAAGCGATGGGCGTCAAGCTGGATGTTATTGAAAGCCGTGGGCCGGTGATCGAAACGCCGATTCGAACGGCGGAACAGGTTGAAAAGCTGATTGTGCCGGACCCTGTGGAAAAAACTGGCTTTGTGATGGACGTGATCCGATTGTTGCGGCAGGAACTGGACAATCGCGCGCCGCTGATTGGGTTTGCCGGAGCGCCATTCACGCTGGCTTCGTACCTGATCGAAGGCGGCACTTCGCGCAACTTCGTGGAAATCAAACGAATGATGTACGCCAATCCGGCGCTGCTTCATCAATTGCTGGAAAAGATCGCCGATACAGTCACCGATTATCTGAACGCTCAGATCGAAGCCGGAGCACAGGTTGTGCAACTGTTCGACACGTGGGCGGGTGAATTGTCAGCCGATGATTTTGAAGAGTTTGCGCTGGAATATTACCAGCGGATTTTCTCACGGCTGCACCGTGGTCCTGGCGGCTTGAGCGTTCCGGCGATTTTGTACGTCAACGGTTGCAGTGCTGTGCTGGAAAAAATGGCCGAATCCGGCGCAAACGTTCTGAGCCTGGATTGGCGAATTGACATCGCTGAAGCGAATAAACGGTTGCAAGCAGCCGGGTTCGACAATCTTGCTTTGCAGGGAAATCTGGATCCTTGTGCGCTGCTCGGCACGCCGGAAACCATTGGCGAAGGCGTTCGGGAAATTCTGAAAAAGGCCGGTCCGACTGGTCACATTATGAATTTGGGCCATGGAATTATGCCGATGGTTCCGGTGGAAAATGCGCGCGCCTTTATCGAAGCCGCGAAGGCTGGAATCCGGGAAGCGGCATAGGCGCGTTTCCCAAACTCTCATTGTTCTTATGGACAACGAAAATACCTCTTCAACGCTGGGTGAAGCGATCTCTTCGACCGATTATCTAGGATTGGTACTGAAAGATCGGTATCTGATTGAGCGCGTGCTTGGCAAAGGCGGATTAGGGTTGGTCTTTCTGGCGCGTGACCGGCAATTGCTGAATCGCGCGGTAGTGATCAAAGTTCTGATCGCGGAACGCGGCGATGATCGGTACGATTTATGGTTTCAGAAGAAGTTCAAACAAGAGATGGAAGCGCTGGCGCGCATCAACCATCCCGGCGTGGTGGGCGTGCTGGATACGGGCGCAATGCCTGACGGCAAACCCTTTCTGGTGATGCAGTTTGTCGAAGGCAACACGCTGCGTTCGGCGATGATTCCGCAAGGCATGGATTTTGATCGCGTGGCTGCCATCGTTCGGCAAATGGGCGAAGCTTTGGCTGCCGCGCACGAAAAGGGCGTTTATCATCGAGACCTGAAGCCCGAAAACATCATGCTGGAAGAAGTCGGAGGCGGTCGTCAGCAGATAAAGCTGATTGATTTTGGCGTCGCGCGCATCAAAGATTCAGAAGTCGCCACGAATGTCGAAGTCACCTGGATTGCCGGAACTCCGCCGTATATGGCTCCGGAACAGTTGCGCGGCAAGCCGATTGCTGAAAGCGACATTTACGGGCTTGGCGCGGTCGCGTACGAAATGCTGACCGGGCGTCCACCCTTCAAAGCCGGTTCGGCAGTTGACCTTTACGAAATGCAACGCGAAGGCGCAATCGTCAAACCCAGAGAACTTCGCGGAAATTTGACTGAAACTGCCGAAGCCTCCTTGCTGAAAGCGCTATCGTTTAATGCCGAAGATCGTTACAAAACGGTTCAGGAATTTGCCGAAGATTTGGCTGCTGCATTAACAGGGGAACAGCGTCCGATAGGAAAGTCGGTAGATTCGATGGTTCCGACAATGCGCTATGACAACGCAACAGGTTCCGCCGAAGCGCGTCAGACGGCACTGGACGAAACCAAAATCCGTACGGATGGAAAACCGGCGGGTTCGCCATTGAAATGGGTTGCCGTTGCAGCGGTGATCGCCGTCGTTGCCATTGCCGCGTGGCTGTTTACGAAACAAAAGCCGCCTGACATTGTTGACCCAGTAGTGGCAAAGCCTGCTTTCAGTTATTGGGTGATGGTGCAGAAATACCGCGATAACAAACCGTATCAAGCTCCTTTCAGGCTGGCGAGCGAAGTCGTTTTCGAGGACGATTATCATGTCCAGTTCAATGTCAGCGCGGCGCAGCAAGGTTCCCTGTACATCATCAACGAGTCGCCAGAGCCAGTGAATGGCTTGCCCGAATACGTCACGCTGTTTCCTTCGCCGACGGCCAACGACAACAAATCGGAACTTGGCGCGAATCAACAAATCAATATCCCGACAATTGGCGATGGTTTTGTTTTCGATGAGGACCAGGGAACTGAGAAACTTTGGCTGATTTGGTCGTCTAAGCGGTTGCCGGAACTTGAAATTGTTAAATCACTGGCAAATCCCAAGGATAAGGGCCAAATCACCGACCCGGAGCAAATACGCACAATACGCGATTTGATCGCCAAACATTCCGCGATTCCGGTAACTGTTGCCAAAGACGACGCCAATAAGGTCACCAAAATTTCCGGCGTCGGTGACGTGATGGTTCACCTGATTAAGCTGGAACATCATTGAAACGGAAAACAGAAGATGCGCGCCGTTTTCTTCCCCCTGCGCTCCCGTTTGAAATCCCGTTAAGCCTTATCAACCCCGAACGCTTGCCCGTGAGCGTTACTTCTTTAACGGAGGCTCGCTTTGCTTCGTCAATATCGTATTGCTCAGCTTTTCATCGTTTTCCTGTTTGGATTTTCTCTTCTCACTGGCGCAACCAGAAGTCAGCAACCGGCCCAATTGGAATTGGATAAAGCCGTCGAAGCCGAACTGCGCGGCGGCGAAACCCAGTCATATCAGCTTTCGCTGAAGACGCTGGATTTCGCGCGCGTCACGGTTTTGGCAAAAGACGTTCGCCTTTCCATCAAGTTGTTTGGGCCGGATGGCAAATCGGTCGCCGAATACCAGTGGAATCAGGATTCGCCAGACTCTGCCAACGTGTCATTGATTGCGGGCATCGGCGGCAACTATCGCGTCGAACTGGCTTCGCAGGAAAAAGAAACCAATAAGTTTTCCATCAAACTGGTCGAACTTCGCGCAATTGAAAAGCTTGATCCTGAACGCATCGAAGCCGAGCGCCAATTTGCCAAAGGCGAACAGCTTCGCCCGCGTCAGGCAGCGGAAGAAAAGAAAGCCGCACTGGCCGCTTACACAGAAGCGCTGAAGCTGTGGCGTGTCACGGGTGATAAGGAAAAGCAGGCGACGGCGCTGAATTCGCTTGGCGATCTTTCCCGCACGCTGCGTGAAAATCAGCAGGCGCTGGATTACTTCAATCAGGCTTTGGAATTGCGGCGTGAACTGAAAGACCGCAAGGGCGAAGCCAGCGCATTGACCAATCTGGGGCAAACGCAGCAGGCGATGGGACAGTTCAAACCGGCGATGGATTTCTTTCGCCAGGCGTTGCCGATCATGCAGGAAGTCGCAAACCAACGCGGCGAAGCCATTGTCGTGACTTCGATGGGGGCGACGCAGCTTGCGGCGGGAGAACGCCAACAGGCGATTGAATCGTTCGCGCAAGCCAGAACGGTTTGGCAAAAGCTCGGCGATCGAAGCCGCGAAGCCGAGATGCACGTTCGGATCGGTCGAACTTATGAAGCGATGAACGATAAACCGAAGGCGCTGGACGCTTACGCCGAAGCCCTGAAAGTTTATCAAGCGGCTAAAGATCAAATGGGCGAAGCCAACACGCTGCTTGACCTGGGCGCGGTCAATCGCGACCGGGGAACTAACAAAGAGGCGCTTGGATACTTCCAGCAAGCATTGCCGATCTGGCGCAGCTTGGGTCGTAAACGCGAAGAAGCCAGCACGCTGAATTTTCTGGGCTTGGTTCAGAACACGCTCGGCGAAAAGCAACAGGCGCTTGAGCAATACAACCAGGCGCTGGCGTTGGCGCGTGAAGTGAACAATCGCGGCCTGGAAGCGACGGTGCTGAACAACATGGCGGCGATTTATTTTGCGCTTGGCGAAAAACGAAAAGCCGCCGAATCGTTCGATCAGGTTTTGCCGTTGCGCCGTGCCGCCAATGACAAGCTCGGCGAAGCCAGCACACTGACCAACATCGGCAGTGTTTATTCAGATTTGGGCGAAAATCTGCGCGCGCTGGATTATTACAATCAGGCGCTGCCATTGTGGCGCGAAGCCAAACGCGCAGATGGCGAAGTCAGCGCCATTCAAAACATCGGCGAAGCGTATGACTTGCTCGGCGAAAAGCAGAAGTCGCTGGATTATTACGCTCAAGCGTTAACCCTGGCTCGCTCTATTGGTGCGAAACAGGTTGAAGGCATTATCTCGACGAATTTGGCGACGCTATATTCTTCGCTTGGTGAAAAAGAAAAAGCGCGCGAGATGTATTTGCAGGCGCTGGAAATTCACCGCACAACCGGCAATCGCACTGTCGAAGCCGACACGCTGCATTTACTGGGTTTTCTGCATTACGAGCTTGAAGACACGCAAAAGGCGCTGGATTATCTAACCCAGGCCCTGCCCGTCTGGCGTCAGTTGAAAGACAAGCGCGGCGAAGCCATCACGTTGACGGCGACGGGAATGGTTTACCGCTCGCTGGATCAGCGTGACAAATCGCTGGAATTTTCGAATCAGGGATTGCCGCTGCATCGTGAAGTTGGCAATCGCGCTGGCGAGTCCGAAACTTTGATCAATATCGGTTTGATCGAAAGCGCTTCGGGCGAAAAGCAAAAAGCGTTTGAGAATTTCAACCGCGCCGCCGAACTCAGCCGGGCAATCAGCGATCCCGCGCTGGAAGCCAAAGCAAAATACGAAATCGCCCGCGTCAAACTGGATACCGGTGAACTGGATCAATCGCGCAGCCAGATCGAAGAAACGCTGAACATCGTTGAATCGCTTCGCACAAAAGTCGCCAGCCAGGAACTGCGGGCTTCGTATTTCGCGACGGTGCAAAAGTATTACGACTTTTATATTGAACTGCTGATGCGTATGAATGGTCGCGAGGTCAGCGGAGGATTCAGCGGTGAAGCGTTGCAGGTCAGCGAACGCGCGCGTGCGCGAAGTCTGCTGGAAATTCTGGCCGAATCGAACGCTAGCATTCGCGAAGGCGTTGACGCGACATTGCTGGAGCGCGAGCGCAATCTGCATCACCAGCTCAGCGGCAAAGCTGACGCGCTGTCCAGGCTTTACGCCAGCCGTCCGTCACCCGAACAGGTCGCTGCGGCAAAAAAAGAAGTGGATGACCTGACCGTGCAATACAACGAAGTCCGGTCAGAAATCCGCCGCGCAAGCCCGCGTTATGCCGCGTTGACTCAGCCATCGCCGCTTAGCCTGAAAGAAATTCAGCAACAGGTTTTGGACAATGACACTTTGCTGCTGGAATACTGGCTTGGCGAAAAGCAGAGCTTTTTGTGGGCCGTTACGCCAACCAGAATCACCAGTTACGTTTTGCCTCCGCGCGCAAAGCTGGAAGCAGAAGCGCGCAACGCTTACGAATGGCTGAGCAAACCCAATCAGCCAAACAGCAAACGCCGATTGAAACATGAAGGCGTGGAAATTACGGAAAGCGAGCGAAAAGCGCGAGGGCTTCAGGCGCTGCGTTATTTGAGCAACACGTTGATTAAGCCTGTGGTTTCACAACTCGGCAAAAAACGACTGGTGATCGTCGCTTCTGGCGCGTTGCAGTATGTTCCGTTTGCGGCTTTAACCGTTGCCAACAAAAAAACTGTTCCCAACCAACCGCCGACTATTGACCACCGGCCGCTGATTCAGGATCACGAAATCGTCAATTTGCCGTCGGCTTCGACCATGGCAGTTCTGCGTCGTGATACGGCGCAACGGCAAATCGCGCCAAAAATGCTGGCGGTGTTGGCTGATCCGGTTTTTGAAAAAGACGACGAACGAGTCCGAACGATGGCCAGGCCGACAATCAGCAATCAGGGCAACGTGCCCGTTCCACAACCAAAAGAAGCCGAAAAGTCTCAATCGCAAGCCGTTGCCGAAGAGCGGTCGTTGAAACACATCAAGGAAAAAAACGCCGAAGCGACTGGCGAAATGCGAATCATGCGATTGCCTTACACGCGGCAGGAAGCTGAAAAGATTCTGGCGCTGGTTCCCGAAGCCGACCGCAAAGAGGCGCTGGATTTTGATGCCAGTCGCGCAACGGCGACGGCCAAAGATTTGAGTCAATACCGATATGTTCACTTTGCCACGCACGGCTATCTAGACAGCGAACGTCCGGAATTTTCGGCCTTGGTGCTTTCGTTGATTAATAAAGATGGCGCGCAACAGAGCGGGTTCCTTTATGCGTATGAAGTGTACAACCTGCAACTGAACTCTGATGTTGTCGTGTTGAGCGCCTGCGAAACTGGTCTCGGCAAAGAAATCAAAGGCGAAGGGCTGGTCGGACTGACGCGCGGGTTTATGTACGCCGGAGCGCCGCGGGTGGTCGTCAGTCTGTGGTCGGTTAATGACAAGGCAACTGCCGACTTGATGGCGCGATTTTACCGCAAAATGCTGAAAGAAAACTTGCGACCGGCTGCTGCACTTCGCGCCGCGCAGATGGAAATGCTGAAAGAAAGCCAATGGCGTGAACCCTATTACTGGGCGGCTTTCGCGCTGCAAGGAGAGTGGCGATAAGTTAAGAAGAACCGCAGCCAGTGAAAATCTCGATTATCATCCCGACGTTTAATGAAGAGGCGATTGTTCAGGAATTGGCTACGTCGCTGCAGCGGCTGCGCGGCGATTTTGAAATCATCGTTGCCGATGGTGGCAGTCAGGATGAAACTGTCAGACTGGCGCGCAAATGCGGTTTGCGCGTGATCGAAACTCCGCGTGGCCGAGGGCAGCAGATGAACGCCGGAGCGCAATTGGCGACTGGCGATACGCTGCTGTTTTTACATGCCGACACTCGCCTGCCCGAAGGCGCATTGGCGATGATTGAAGACCTGCTACAGGACCAGCGAATTTGTGGAGGCAATTTTAATTTGGTTTTTGACGGCGGCACGCGCGAAGCACGGTTGCTGACCAAGATGTATCCGCTGTTGCGGCTGGGCGGAATGTGTTATGGAGATTCGGCGATTTTTATTCGCCGGAGCGTTTTTGATCAATTGGGCGGCTATCGCGACTATCCGATTTTTGAAGATTGCGATCTGTACCGGCGGATGCGGAAAGTTGGAAAATTCGTGCGATTGCGCGCTGCGGCAATGACTTCTTCGCGAAGGTTTGAAGGGCGATTTGTTCGCACGTTTGCGTTGTGGGTGATGATGCAAATTTTGTATTGGCTGGGCGTTGATCCGAATCGGCTGAATCGCTGGTACAAAACGCTGCGCTAATCGGAGCACAAAACTTTTAGACAGGATGAGCAGGATTTTTCAAGATTATGATTCACCAGACAGCAAGATTCTTTTTGCCAATCCTGAAACATCTTGAAAATCCTGTCTAAAAATTATGTCTCAATCTTGGTTGGCTCGATTTTGATCACAGCTTTCTCAGCTTCACCTGCTGGATGGAATGATCCAGACCTTTTTCCAGAATCAGATGCGCGCGGGTTCGCGTCGGCAAAATGTTTTCCCGCAAATTCAATCCGTTGATTTCTTCCCAAATTTTCAGCGCAGTTTCCCGCGCTTCTTCATCCGAAAGCGTTGAGTAGCGATGAAAATAGGAAATCGGATCGCGGAAGGCCGTGCGCCGCAGCGTCAGGAAACGGTTGACATACCAGGTTTTGATGTCTTCTTCGTCAGCGTCAACGTAGATCGAAAAGTCGAAATAATCAGAGACGAAAATTGGTGAATCGCTTTCCGCTGTGCCGACGCCGGTCTGCAACACGTTCAACCCTTCGACGATCATAATGTCCGGCTGCCGCACGGTCTGCACTTGATCGGGCACGATGTCATAAATTAGGTGCGAATAAATTGGAGCAGTAACTTCGGGCTCGCCGGATTTCACGTCGGCTACGAACTTGACCAGCCGCCGCCGGTCATAACTTTCCGGGAAGCCTTTGCGCTTCATCAACCCGCGCGATTCCAGCACGGCAGTTGGATGCAGAAAACCATCCGTCGTAATCAAATCCACTTTCGGATGATTGCGCCATCGCGCCAGCAACGCTTGCAGGATGCGGGCGGTGGTGCTTTTGCCGACGGCGACGCTGCCAGCGATGCCGATGACATAAGGAACCCTGTCCGTTGGATCGCCCAGGAAAGTGTGCGTGGCTTCGTGCAGGCTTTGGGTTGCGCCAACGTACAGGTTCAACAAGCGCGACAACGGCAAGTAAGTGTCCTCAACGTCGCGCAATGAAATGCGTTCGTTAATGCCGCGCAAATTGGCCAGGTCTTCTTCCGTCAGCGTCAGCGGCGTTGAATTGCGCAACTGGCTCCACTCTTCGCGCGTGAAATTGGTGTAAGGAGAAAGGGGCATAAGCATCAGTTTGTGTCGTTCGAGCGACCAATCCGTTGAAAAAGTTTGCCGATCGCTACCAGCGCCAAAGCTGGCAGCCAAACCCAAATTATCTCGCTGCTCAAGACCACCAAGCCGCGTAGGCTGAAAAAGTCTACGCCGATAGGCGAAACTTGGATTGGTCGCCACGGCGCAAAGTAGCGAGAGTTTTCAAAGGGAGCGAACAAGGCCACGCCCAAACCTCCGTTGGTCAGCGAATCCAGCGCCAAATGCGAAGCAATTGCCAGAATGAAAAAAATTGCCAGAGAAGCTCTACTTCGTTTCATGGCTGAGAGCTCTTCCTGGCGAAAAGCCAGCCACGTAATGGCACAACCTGCGAGCAAAGCAAAAATCAAAGAATGCGTTATTCCGCGATGCCCCCAAACGCTCCGGTACGGAATGCCCAACCCGAACGCGATCACATCCAAATCAGGCAACACGGAACAAGCTGCCGCCCAGAACCAGAACTTCCCGGGGCTAAGCTCGGTTGCGTAAGCCGCGCCGAACGCTGAAGAAAAGATTGCATGAGAAAAGATTGTCGGCATCGTTTTTACAAAGGTGGTGTAAATCGTCCATCTATTGCCGTCCACCCGCCGTCCACAAAAAGGACTGTGCCGGTGACGTAACTTGCCGCGTCCGAAGCCAGAAAGATGGCGGCTCCGGCCATTTCGTCCGAACTTGCCCACCGTTTAAGCGCATTTTTATCCGCGTAGGCATTGTACCAATCCGACTTGTCTTGAATTGGGCGAGTCAACGGGGTTTCAACCACTCCCGGTGCGATTGCGTTGACGCGAACGCCTTTTGCCCCAAGTTCGGCGGCCAGCGCCCGAACCAATTGCACCATACCGGATTTAGTTGCGGCGTACACCCCTTGCCCCGGCTCAACCACCAGCGAACGAATCGAAGAAAACACGATGATGCTGCCGCGACCTTGTTTGGACATCACCTGTCCGGCTTCGCGCAGCACGGCCAGCGTGCCTTTCAGGTTGACGGCGATGACACGGTCAAACTCTTCGTCGGTGTAATCCAGCAATTGTTTGCGAACGTTGATGCCAGGGGTAGAGAGCGCGATGTCTACACTGCCGTGTTCCTTGGCGACGAATTGAAAGAGAGTTTTGACGGATTCACTGTTCGTTACGTCTACGGTATGGGCTTTGGCGCGGTCGCCGATTTCACGTGCCGTTGCTTCAGCCAATTCAGACTTCAAATCAGCGCAAACGACAAAAGCCCCGTGCGCCGCCAAGCCCTTGGCGACAGATTGTCCAATGCCAGAACCTGCGCCAATGACAACGGCGACACGCCCATCCAGTCGAAAAAGTTGTTCGTAGTTCATGGAGATTCAGTTGGTTCCCAGCAAGCGAATGGCCGCCAGCGCCATTGCTTTGCACGATAAAATCAAATGTTCGATCTCACAATACTCGTCGGGTTGATGCGCCAGATTCAGAATGCCGGGGCCGTACGCAATACATTGTTCGATGCCAGCAATCCGCGCGAAGTGTTTTTGGTCGTAGGTTCCGGGGCTGGCGATCAGCGGAGGCCGTTTGCCAACCGAAGACAAAATTGCGGAACTCATTGTCGTCACCAATTCGGATTCCGGCGCAGTCATCGTTGGATGAACGACCATCAAGTCTTTCATCTCATAGCGGAAGTCTTCATCTTCAGGTTTCAATCGCTCCAGCATTTCAACGACCTCGCCGCGAACTTCGTCAAAACGCTCTTCCAGCAAAAAACGCCGATCAAAAATCGCCCGGCACAGGTCGGCTACGCAAGGCGTTTGCTGCGCATCAATCGTCTGGCCGCCGGAAATGGAATTGACGTTGATCGTGGCGGAGCGCGCACCTTCCGGTTCGACCGGCATTCGAGTTCGGCGGTCGTGAAGCCTGGGCTTTAATTCATGTTCAACGCTGGCAATGAAACGCGCCATGCGGTCAATCGCGCTGGCTCCCAGAAAGGGCATGCTGCCGTGCGCGGTGCGCCCGCGCGTCAAAACTTCAAACCAATACACGCCGCGATGACCTAAGCAGATACGGTCGTAATCTAGCGGTTCGGTGATGACGACGTAATCAATCGCTTCGCGGCGAAAATAACCGCGCTCGGCCAAATAAGCGACTCCGGCAAATCCGCCGCTTTCTTCGTCAACCGTTGCGCTTTGTTCGACCGAACCGGCCAATTTCAAGCCAGCGCGGCGAATCGCTTCAATGGCGAAAATCGAAGCGGCGATCCCCGCTTTTTGATCCGTCACGCCTCTGCCGAAAATTCGCCCATCGCGTATCACGGCCGCAAACGGATCCACCGTCCAGCCTGCGCCTGCGGGAACCACGTCCAGATGGCCGTTGAAATGCAGCGTAGGGTTTGCTCGCTCGCCGCGCATTCGACCGATGACATTTACGCGCGGAAATTGCGCTGAACATTCCGGCAAGCCTTCGGCGGTGACGAATTCAGTTTCATAGCCGAAAGCTTTTAACTTCGCGCCGATCAGGTTTGCGCAATCAGCGTAATTTTCTCCGGGAGGGTTAACGGTCGGAATGCGCACAAGCTGGCGTAAAAACTCGACCATTTCTTCGGCCAGTTCGTCAACGCAAGCCAGAATTGAGGATTCCTTTGGCGCAAGCATCTAGGGTCAGTTGATCGCAGTAATACGAATTCCAGAGTGAGTTTTGTAGCGAATGTTGATGCCGATCAGCAGCGCGGTGATGGCTTCGACAGTGCGCGAATTTGCCAACGGGCCGCCGTCAACGTACCGGCAACCGGGAATGGCTGTGACCAGCGGGCGAACGGCTTCTTTCGCGTCTTTTTTGTCGCCGCAAACAATCACATCGCATTCAACTTCATGCGACAGATTGGCCAGGGCCTCCGCGCCTACATTATGAAAAGCCGAAACGACTGTGACAGTATCAGGCAGTTGCTCTTTGCATTGTTCTGCCGCCGACCCCGCCCAAACGCCCAACATGCGTGTGGGTTTGCCGCCGACCGCCGGTTCCAGCGGAACAGTGACATCAATCACAACCGCGCCGGGCTGCAGTTTGTCGCGGATTTCTTTCAGCGTGTTGATTTGCGCGGCAAAAGGGACCGTCAGCACGACGATTGACGAACTGGCGGCGGCTTCTGTGTTATGCGCGCCACTGATGGCTGCATCGGCGAAACCGGCTTTGGTCAAAGTTTCCAGCATTTCTTTTGCAGCGTCCGATGCGCGTTCGGCAGCGCGTGAACCGACGACGATATCAAAACCTGCTTGCGCCCAACGCAACGCCAGGCCTTTGCCCTGATCGCCCGTCCCGCCGATAATTGCAATTCGTTTGTTGGATTGTGGATTTGGCATGGCCGGATTCTAAAACAAAGCTACACATTGGGACAGAAGCGAACCACACGTGAGCGAGAAAGACGAAATAATCGAACCCAAGTCAGTGCTGGTGACAATGTTCACTGGCAGTTTTGGCTGGCTGCGCAAATGGATTGCCGATCAGCTTGAACCGACCGAAGTTCGGGTCGAGTGGCGGGCGCTGGCCCAGGCGTTTCTCAGGCTCGGCATGACAGGCTTTGGCGGAGGCATCGCCGTTATTTCCCAGATTCGCCGTTTGGTGGTTCATCAGAAAGAATGGATGACCGAAGAGGAATTCCTGGACGCCGTATCACTGGCGCAAAGTCTACCCGGCGCGAATGCGGCGAATGCGACCGCTTATGTGGGGTTGAAACTGGGGGGAGTTCGCGGCGCGGCTGTGTCCTTGGTCAGTTTCATCTTCCCATCATTCCTGATCATGATTGGGCTGACTGTTGCGCATAGTTATGTATACAAATTCCCGGATGCACAGCGAATCTTTCAAGGGTTCAATGCCGCCGTCGTAGGATTGATCGCCGCCACCGTTACCAAACTTGGCAAAACGGCGATGCAGCAGCAGTGGCATTTGGAACTGGGTGTCGCCGCCGGGTTCATGCTCATTTTCACTGCCACTACCATCGCCGAAGTCGTTTTGCTGGCGGGGATGGTCGGGATCTTCATTCAGTTTTATAAAACCCGCGCTCGCCAACAGATCAAGCAGAAACTTCGGAAAGATCATAAAACAAGTGCTCGTGAAGTTGTGCTGGAACAGCAGGCCAGACAACACGCCGCTGATCTGTTCGAAAGTGATGACAAGCTGGCCGACGATTACAAAGTGGAAGTTTCGCTGCCTGCCAAACCTGCGGACGACGAAAAAGAAGAACGGCGTCCCAGCAAAGCTTTTCCAAAGCCGGAACCTGTCCCCGAACAACCCATTGAAGATCAAACAGTGGAAGCTGACCCGGCGATAAACCACAGTTCCGAAGACGGACATCAATCTGTTCTTCCGATTGCCGGAAAAAAAGGCGTCACCGGCAAGTTGCGCAGCGTTTTCCCATTGGCATTTTTGCCTTTTCTTTCAATGCTGTTCTTGCTGAACTGGTCTGCTGTATTGTCGGAATTGCTGACGGTTTGGAAATTGGCAGTCATCTTTTTACGCGTCGGCACAGTCACGTTCGGCGGCGGATTCGTCATGATTCCGCAAATCGAAACCGACATCGTCGAAGTTCATCACTGGATGGATCACCAGGCGTTCGCAGACGGCATGGCGTTTGGCCAGATTACACCGGGACCTGTGCTGATTACGGCGACCTTTATCGGCTACAAAGTGGCTGGGCCGCTGGGCGCACTGACCACGACGATTGCAGCTTTCCTGCCGTCCTTTGTCATGACGGTGATTGCTGGCGCCTCGCTCAATCGGTTTCGGTCAAATTTTCTGATGCAATCGTTTCTGGCTGGTGTGGCTCCGGCAGTAGTTGGAATGTTGGCTGCTGCTGGAGTCAGCCTGGCAAAATCCGGCTTAAATTCACCGCTCAGTTATGGCGTGGCCACGCTGGCGTTTTTGTTGATGCTGCGCGCAAGATTGAATCCGGTGGTGATTATCTTTGGTTGCGGATTGGTGCAATGGGCGGTTGCGCGCGGGTTGGTTGGTTGATTGGGGCTCCCCATATGAATACTTACCTGGCTTCTTCACAAATTGATGCCTACGAACGTGATGGTTTTCTAGTCGTTGAGAACTTTGCCACACGCAAAGAGTGTGAACAATTAAAACATCGCGCCGAAGAATTGGTTGCCGCATTTGATCCGCAAGGCGTGATTTCGATCTTTACGACCAAAGAACAAACGCGCGCCAGCGATGAGTATTTTCTGGAATCCGGCGACAAAGTGCGGTTCTTTTTTGAAGAAGACGCGTTTGCGCCGGACGGCAGTTTGCGTCAGGGCAAGGAACGTTCAATCAACAAAATTGGCCATGCGCTGCACGACCTGGAACCGGCGTTTGATCAGTTTTCGCGGAAACCGGAACTGGCCGCGATTGCGAACCAGATAGGGTTGCGTCAGCCGCTGTTGATGCAATCCATGTACATTTTCAAACAGCCCAACATTGGCGGCGAAGTCACTTGCCATCAGGACGCAACGTTTTTGTACACCGAACCGATGACCGTCACCGGGTTCTGGTTTGCACTGGAAGATGCGACGCTGGAAAACGGGTGTCTGTGGGCGATTCCCGGCGGACACAAGCTAGGACTGAAGAAACGATTTTCGCGTGCTGAAGCTGGCGGGACGAAGTTTGACGTGCTGGACGAATCTTCCTGGCCGGATGAGTCGCTGGTTCCTTTGGAAGTCAAAGCCGGGACGCTGGTTTTGTTGCATGGATTGTTGCCGCATATGAGTTATGCCAATCGTTCACCGAAATCGCGTCACGCGTATGCAGTACACGTGGTTGACGGAACAGCGGAATATCCTGCAGAAAATTGGCTTCGGCGAGAAACGCCCGCTCGCGGTTTTTATTAGTCTGACAAGCTGCCAGCTTGTCAGGCACTCATTCAATGGAACTTAAACTTAAAACTTGCACACTCCGTCCGTGGCGACGAGGCGACGAAAAGTCGCTGACAGCAAACGCCAACAATTACAAAATCTGGCGCAATGTCCGCGACAAATTTCCGCGTCCTTACACCCTGGACAATGCGCGCGATTGGGTCGGGCTTGCCGGGCAGGAATCTCCGCCAACCAATTTTGCGATTGTCGTTGATGGCAATGCTGTCGGAGGAATCGGGCTGGTGTTTCGTGATGACATCAACAGTTGCCGGGCCGAAATTGGTTACTGGCTTGGCGAAGCTTATTGGGGACGCGGCATCGTCACTGAAGCCGTGCGCGCCCTGACGGTCTGGGCGTTTGATACTTTCGATCTGGCCAGCATTTACGCTGGCGTATTGGAATGGAATCCGGCTTCAATGCGTGTGCTTGAAAAAGCCGGATATACGTTTGAAGCAAGGCTTAGAAAAGCGATGATCAAAGAAGGCGTTGTGATGGATGAATTCATTTACGCTGTCCTTCGTGAGGACATGGAATGAGTGACCTGGGACGACATTATCTGGAAAATGCGATTGCCGAATTTCGGTTGTTGAAAAAACAGGGCGAACGCGCAATGGAACAGCTTGCCGACGAAGAGTTTTTCGTCACGCTTGATCCCGAAAGCAACAGCGTTGCCGTCATCGTTAAACATCTGGCGGGCAACATGCGTTCGCGTTGGGTGGATTTTTTGACCAGCGATGGCGAAAAGCCGGATCGCTTTCGCGATCAGGAATTTCTTCTGGATGCCAACACTTCGCGCGAACAGGTAATGAATTGGTGGGAACAAGGCTGGCAGCATGTGCTCACCGCGCTGGAGCCTTTGCAGCCCGAAGACGCCATGCGAACGATTATTATTCGCGCAGAACCGCATACGGTGGTTCAAGCCATCAACCGCCAGTTGACGCATTACGCAACGCACGTCGGCCAAATCGTGTTTCTGGCAAAACATTTGAAATCCGCAAACTGGAAAACGCTGAGTGTGCCGCGCGGCCAATCCGAACAATTCAATCAGGAACACTTTGACCGATTAAAGGCGAAAGCCGATCAGCAGCAACCGCTGTCTAGATATTGAATTCAATCCATAAACAGGAGCACCACATTTCATGAGCGAACTCGTAACGCTAACTCGTGATGGCGATATTGCCGTCATTACCGTCAATAACCCACCCGTCAACGCTTTAAGCCCCGGAGTGCCCGAAGGCATTGCCGAATCCATCGCGCAAGTTGCCAGCGATGATGCCCTCAAAGGCGCGGTGATGATCGGCGCTGGGCAGACCTTCATCGCCGGAGCCGACATCAAAGAATTCGGCAAAATCACTTCGGGTGAGCGCAAAGAAGGCATTAACTTTCTGGATGTCATCAAGTCCATCGAAGATTGTCCGAAGCCCACCGTTGCCGCCATTCACGGCACGGCGTTCGGCGGTGGCCTGGAAGTCGCGATGGGGTTTCATTACCGCGTCGCCGTCGCTTCCGCGCAAGTCGGTCAGCCCGAAGTCAAACTTGGCCTCATTCCCGGAGCCGCCGGAACGCAGCGGTTGCCGCGTTTGGCTGGCGTCGCCAAAGCCGTCCAAATGTGCGCCGACGGCAATCCTGTTTCGGCGAAAGATGCTTTGGCGGCTGGAATCGTTGATCGCATCGTTGATGGCGATTTGCTGCAAGGCGCAATTGCGTTTCTGAAGGAAAAGATTGCCAGCGGCGAGAAGCCGCCGAAAACCCGCGAGCGAAACGAAAAGCTCGGCGACGAAGCATCGAACGCGCCGATTTTTGAAGCGGCACGCGCCCAAGCCAAAAAAGCCGCGCGTGGATTGATGGCTCCGCAAGCGGCAATTGAGGCCGTTGAAGCCGCGACCAAACTTTCCTTCGATGAAGGCGTCGCCAAAGAAAAAGAACTGTTCCAGCAATGCCTTTTCTCCAACCAGTCGAAAGCGATGATCCATGTTTTTTTCGGCGAGCGCGAAGTGCAAAAGATTCCGGGCATTGGCAAAGACACCCAGCAGATCGAAATCAAAAAAGCCGCGATCATCGGTGCGGGCACGATGGGCGGCGGCATTGCCATGAATTACGCCAACGCGGGCATCCCGGTAATTCTCAAAGAAACCACGCAGGAAGCCTTGGATCGCGGCGTGGCAACGATCCGCAAAAACTACCAGAACTCTGTCAACAAAGGCCGCTTCCCGCAGGAAGTGATGGACAAGCGTATGGCGCTGATCACGCCGCAACTCAGCTACGATGGGTTTGACCAGGCTGACATCATTACCGAAGCCGTCTTTGAAGGAATGGCGCTGAAGAAAGAAATCTTTGCCGAAATGGACAAGATTGCCAAACCCGGCGCGATTCTGGCGTCGAACACTTCCACGCTGGATATTGACGAAATCGCTTTGGCGACTTCGCGGCCTGAATGGGTGATTGGACATCACTACTTCAGCCCGGCGAACGTCATGCGCTTGCTGGAAATTGTGCGCGGCAAAGCCACCAGCAATCCAGTCATCGCGACTTCGATGGCGCTGGCCAAACGACTGAAGAAAGTCGGCGTGTTGGTGGGGAACTGTTACGGTTTCGTCGGCAATCGCATGCTGCACCAGTACGGGCGCGAAGCGCAGTTCTTGGCTGAAGAAGGCGCAAAGCCGCAGGACGTGGACGGTGCGCTGTACAAATTCGGCATGGCGATGGGACCGCTGGCCGTTGGTGATCTGGCAGGCCTGGATGTTGGCTGGCGCATCCGCAAAGAATTCAAGCACCTGGAAAAAGCTGGCGTTCGGCGACCGCTGATCGCCGACTTGCTTTGCGAAATGGGACGTTACGGTCAGAAAACCGGCGCAGGCTGGTACAAATACGACGAAAACCGCAAAGCTATCCCTGACCCGGAAGTCGAAAAGCTGATTGAAAATGTCGCCGCCGAAGCGCAGATCAACCGTCGAGCGATCACCGAAGAAGAAATCATCGAACGCACGCAATACGCATTGATCAACGAAGGCGCAAAGATTCTGGAAGAAGGAATCGCGCTGCGTGCCGTGGACATAGATATTGTCTACATCAACGGTTACGGCTATCCGGCTTGGCGCGGCGGTCCGATGTGGTACGGCGACACGGTCGGGCTGAAAAAAGTCTACGACCGCGTTTGCCAATTCCAGGCTGAACATGGCGAACTGTGGACGCCTGCGCCGCTGCTGAAGAAGCTGGCGGAAGAAGGCAAAACATTCGCTGAATACGACAAGAGCAAGTAACCCAATCTTTTCAGACAGGATTTGCAGGATGATTCAGGATTCACACAATCCTGAAAAATCATGTAAATCCTGTCGAAATTTATTCCTGCTATGGAAATCGCAATTCTTCTTTTTGACCGTTTGACCGCGCTCGAT
Organism: uncultured Heliomicrobium sp.; assembly: GCA_964639915.1. GTDB lineage: Bacteria > Acidobacteriota > Blastocatellia > RBC074 > RBC074 > RBC074. The sequence continues at coordinate 22,915 of CAZXHW010000001.1, read as the reverse complement.
GCCATCGGGCCGTACGAAGTGCTCAGCCGCATTCCAAACTCAAGCCTCAAATTCGTCGCTAAACAAGCCGGGCCGGTTCGTACTGATCAAGGCAGTTTGGCGATTACGGCAGATTATTCGCTGGATGAAGTTCCTTCGCCGGACATCCTTGTGGTTCCAGGCGGGCCGGGACAATCGGCGTTTATGGACGACGAAGCGATCTTGAACTGGATTCGCCGCGCGCACGAAACTTCCAAATGGACGACTTCCGTTTGTACTGGTTCGCTGTTGCTGGGCGCAGCGGGATTGCTGAAAGGATTGAAAGCGACTTCGCATTGGCTGGCGTATGAGGCACTGCGCCAGCTTGGAGCTGAACCGACCGCCGAGCGTGTCGTCATCCGAGGGAAGATCATTACTGCTGCCGGTGTCTCGGCAGGGATTGATATGGCGTTGAAGCTGGTGGCGCTGGAATGTGGAGAACCGTTGGCGCAGGCGATTCAGCTTGGCATCGAATACGATCCGCAGCCGCCGTTTGATGCCGGTTCGCCGACCAAAGCTCCGGCGGAAATCGTCGAGCGATTGCGAAGTCGCAGCCGATTTCTGATGAAGTGACGATTGGTCCGGTTTTTATCCTTCAATGGCTGCGTGATTTTCTTTTCGTGGTTTTCTTCAATTCCTGCAACATCATCTCTACGTGTTCGGTTTCGTCGTTGGTCAATGCTTCGTCGCCAAACCGTTTGCGTTGATAAATCTGTGTGATTTCGCTGACAACTGGGATTCCGATTTGCGCGGCGAATTCCAGCGGGGTTTGGTGCGGATAGCGGCGATGGCCCGCCTGTTCCAGCGTGCGCAGCATTTCTCTGTAAAACCTGATGGCTGATTCCGAAGCACTGCGCTTGCCGGGTTGGCGCCAAAAGAGAAGCCGTTTGCGCTGCAGATATATCAGCCCTGTGATGGCAAGCCCACTCAAAAATAAAGCCAGCGGATCAGTTGCCAGATCGCGCCAGCCGGGGCTTTTCAAATCGTCATTGGCGCTTTTGTTTTCTGTCAGGCGGCTCTGACGCCAGAAATCAAATTTTTCGCTGAAGTGGCGCGTCCAATCCATCCATTGCCACGTCACGCTTTTTTGGTAAGACGACATCCAGCTTTGCGCCGTGGTCAGAAGCGAGATTTGTTTGGATGTGTCGAAGCTGACGATTTCTTCCAGCCAAAACATTTCCATCGCTTCGCTGTATTGCCGCAGGAAAGCCATCATGCCGCCATCATAGGCGCTCAGGCCGGCGGCAGGCGTTGGATCAAAGGCGATCCATTTGTATTGCGGAAAATAGACCTCCACCCACGAATGCGCGTCCGACTGGCGAACGGTGAAAACGTCTGCCGTTGTATTGTATTCGCCGGTTTGAAACCCGTTGACCAGCCGCGCGGGAATACGGCGCGAACGCAGCATCAACACCATCGCCGAAGCGAAGTATTCGCAATGACCGGCGCGCGTGTTGAACAGAAAATCGGCTACAGGGTCGCCTTCGGTGACGGGTTGCAGGTCCAGCGTGTAATCGTACTCCGTGCGCAGATGTTGTTCGATGCGGCGAACCACTTCGATCTGGGTTTTGGCGGTCTCAGTCAGTTTTGCTGCGAACTGGTCAATGTTGTGGTCGTGGCTGTCCGGTAATTGCAAATACCGCTGCGAGATGCTGCGCGGGTATTCGCGGGAATTGTCTGCGGCCAGTTCATCGTCAGTCGGAGTCCAGGTGTCGGAATAAACCGTGTAGCTGAGATCGGTTGTTTGATATGCTTCTGTCCAAAGCCCGTCGCCTGCATCGCGCAGCAAATCTGCCACTCCAGTGACCAGCACGGGGCGCGTCGCGACGAAAACATTGCGAAGGTCCAGCGGTTCCATGAAGAATTTTTGCTCGGTAAAACCGTGGCGAAAATCCGGTTCGTCAACGCGAAAGCTTTCGCCGTAACGCCGCACCTGTACTGAACCCGGGCCGAAATTGTTCCAGCTTTGGCCGTCGTAATTGTCCAGTGTTACTCCGCGCCATCTCAGGGATTGTTGCTGAGTTTGACTTTGTTGCCCCTGCGGAAATCCGACCCGAACGCGCATGACCACCTGGGGATTTAATTTAATCTGCGCCACTTCGCCCAATTTTACGGTGTCTGAAAATCCTGAAAGAGCTTCTCCCTGCAACGCTCCGCCGCGGCTGGGACTGCGCGTAATTCTGGGCACAACAAAAAACAACGGCGCAGCCAGCAGCAGGATCATCAACATGGCTGCGGTGGAAAAGAAAAACAGGCTTCGGCTGGGAGGTTGCGGCAAAGGCTGGCGCTGATTTTTTACCTCGCGCCATAATTCAACAGTCACGGTTTGTGTGCTGACCTCATGATTGAAGGCCTGTTGCGAGCGGCGAATTTCAAACGCGAGCAATGTCGAAGCCGCTGCCAGCAGATAAACGACCAGCAGCACCATAAACATCGTTCCCACCATCAGTCCGGCGGACATCAGCACGATGCAGAACGAAACAATATGCAGCCAAAGCCAGTCCCGGTTGGTTTTGGGGCGCAAAAGTTTCAAGGTCGCAGCGAAAAGAACAAAATGCGTCACCACGGCAACCGGCGGCAAATGAAAGATCTGCCATTCAAGAAAAGCCACACCAACCCACGCAATCATCAGCCCGTTCGATACACGGCGAGGGATGTTCCAGCGTAACCGATCCAAATCAATCAAAATACCCGCCGTCATCGCTCCGGCGAAAAGCGCCAAAGAAACCTTGTCCAAGCGATGTGTCGCCGCCAGCATTACTGCGCTGGTGGCAATCAGCACATAGGATGATCCGATAAAGAAGCGGTTGAAGTTCATTTGTGAGCCCGGTTACTGCAAACTACTCGCGCGGCTCAATTCGTCGAAATAGACGACCTGAGTCATGGAACCGTTCGACAAGGCAGAAGCGCCGCGATTCGGAGTGATCAAAATCTGAAAACTTCCCATCCGTTGTTTTTCCGTCTGCAATTCTCTTTCTTCCGGCTTGGTCGGAGCAAGTGGGGCCAATTGCCTGAGCATTTCAAATAAATGCGGCTGGCCGGTGCCGAACCCTGTGTCGCAGCCGATCGTCATCAATCGCACCTCGCCCCCCAGATTGATGAAATGCGATAACAAACTGGCGGCAAAGGTGATGGCGCGTTCAAACTGTTCCGCTGCCTCGGTTTCATTGGCAAGTTGCCCGTCAGTTTGTGAATCGAAAATGACCGTAATTCGCCAATCATCTTCGCGCGTGAATTCACGAACCATCATTTGCTGAGTTTTGGCGGTTGCTTTCCAGTCAATGTGGTGATGATGATCGCTGGCCAGATACGGCCGAATGCCGTGCAAATCGCTGCCGGTTCCTTTAACCCGGCTTTCAAGCTGTCCGGCTACCAATGGCAACAGATGCGCGAAATCATCAATCGGTTCCGGCTGAGGATAGACGATGATTTCGCCCGACCATTCAAAAAAGCGCCGTTGTTCGACAAATCCAAACGGAAACCCTGTGTTGATCAGAAATCCGGTAACAGGATAAACGCCGCGCCGGTCAAAACGCCGTTCGATCACGCTTCGGCCAAATGACCGCGCCGGAATAAGAGAAAAATAGCTCAATGCAACAGCATGTTGCTGTGCAGGTTTCGATTCTTCGCTTGGCGCTTTACGCTCTTCCACCAAATCAACGGACAGGGAAAATGAAGGCAGAAACCGCTTTTCGCTTTTCAGCGTGATTTCAAAGGGAACGGATTCGCCGGCAAAAATATGGCCGGGGTAGCGAATGGAAGGCGTCATACGGTGCAAATTCATGCGCGCTGACACTATGGAAACAATCATCGTTGCCAGCAGAATTGCCAGCACTACATACAGAAGGTTGTTTCCGCTGGTCAGTGCCAGAACCGTGACCAGCAAAATGACCGCGCCGAAAATCAGCCCGGCATTGGGAACATGCGCTGCATAATTTGACCGCCATTGGACGCTTAGAAAAAGCCGTGGCAAAACATACAGCATCACAATCACCGCCAGTCCCAAGGCGATTCTGGAGCTAATTGCCGCAAATTCATATTTGCCGAGCTGGCCTGCGATGCCGCCGATGATCGCAGTTAGCGCAGCTATGCCGGTCAGCAAAGCTGTGACGAAAACGAATCGAGGTGATTTTTTGGGTCGAAGGAAGGTCAGCATCCGGTTTTGAATTTTGAATTCTGGGTTTTGAATTTAAGAATGCAATCAGGTGTGGACCTCAGCATCCAAAATTCAAAATCCGGAATTAGATTGGAACGCGGACGGTTTTGAGGATTTCAGCCAGTGCTGTTTCGGCAGCATTTTCCGTGCGATGACGGTTGGAATAGCGCGGGCTGATGACAACGCGATGCGCAAAAACCGGAACGACCAGTCGTTTGATGTCGTCGGCGATGCAATAGGCCCTGTCTTCGGTAAATGCCAACGCCTGGGCCGCACGGTGCAATGCCAGCGAACCGCGCGGGCTGACGCCCAATTCCAGCATTTCAGAACTGCGGGTCGCGGCAACAATTTCCATCAGATAATCCAGCAGCGTATCGTCAACACGAACGTTTTTTACCTCTTCCTGCAAATCCATGACTTCGTCGCCGGACATAACCGGCCGGACGTCTTCCAGCGGATGGTGATTGGGCAGCGCCGCATGCTGGCGCAGGATTTCTTTTTCTTCGGCGATGGATGGATACCCCATTCGCACGCGCATCAGAAATCGGTCCAGTTGCGATTCAGGCAGCGGGTACGTTCCGTGGTGTTCAATCGGGTTCTGCGTGGCCAGCACCAGAAAAGGGCGGGGAAGATCGTACGTTCGATTTTCGATGGTGGCGCGGCCTTCGGCCATTGCTTCCAGCAAACTGCTTTGGGTTTTGGGCGTTGTGCGGTTGATTTCGTCCGCCAGGATGATGTTGGCGAAAATCGGCCCGGGTTTGAATTCAAAATCACCGGAATGCTGGTTGTAAATCGAAACGCCAACAATATCCGTAGGCAGCAAATCGCTGGTGAACTGGATTCGCTGAAAGCTGCAATCCATTGCGCGGGCAATGGTTTGCGCCAATGTCGTTTTGCCTACGCCGGGCACGTCTTCGACCAGCAAATGACCCCCAGCCAGCAACGTGACAATCGCCAGATGCACGGCTTCCGATTTGCCGCGAATGACACTTTCGATGGTTTGTTGAAGCTCGCCGAGGCGATTCGTTGTGGTGGTGATCAAACTAACTCCTCAAATAAAACCGGATTAACGCGGTGGAATTTAGCACACGGTTTAACGTGCAGCCAAAAGCGCCAGTTCGTCATTTTTGAGTCAGCAGCCAAATGTCGGCTTCGGCGCTGACGGTAGTGAAATAAAGCCGCTGGTTGTCGCGCGAAATCAGGCAATGGCTGAGCTGGTTGGGCAGATTGACCGAATAAATCTTTTTCGTTTGGCCGGTTTGTCGGTTGAGCAGAAACAGTTCGTTGCCTTCTCTGAACAGCAAGCGCCGGCTGTCGTTCAGCCATGTGGGATAAAACCCCGTGCGGGTTAATTGTTCGTAGCGTTGGTGAGCGAACGAGTAAAGAACAATTCCGCGTTCCTGCTGTTTCAAACGCGGAGGTTGCCAACCCGCCAGCGTCGTTCCGTCGGGCGACCATTCCCAGGGCAAAAAGCCTTCAGGTTGTTCGCCGCCCAAGGCTTGTGAAACCTGCTCAGCGCCGGGCCGCGTGGCGTCAATGACAACGGCGTTGGTGTTGCGAATTTGATAGGCCAGCCGTTTTCCATCCGGCGACCAAACCGGCGCAATGACTTCTTTGCCGGGTTCGTGAGTCATTGGCGACAGGCCGCTGCCGTCGGGGCGGATTTTCCAGATTTCATATTTGCCGCCACGGTCGGAAAGGAAGGCGATCCAGTCGCCAGCGGGCGACCAGCGAGGAATGATGTCCTGAGCCGCGTCGTCTGTCAGCCGCTGCAGCGGCGCGCCGGTTATTGTGGCAGTGAACAAATCCTGCTGAGGTTCGCCTCGCCCCAAATAAGCGAAACTCTTTTCATCCGGAGACAAAGAAAACTGGGCGTACCGCTTCAGGCTCTGAGTCATTGGCAACGCCGAACCGACGACCTGTTCATTGACGGGATCGAAGCCGATTTGCCACAGGTTTTCCGTGCGTGTTTGTTGGCCGTAAACCAGGCTGCGGCCATCGCGCGCGAAACTGAAATGCTGGCAATTGTTAGACAGCAAAGTCGCCGGTTCTGGCGCGCCCAGCAACCGGCCTGTGCGTTCGTCAATCGGCACTCGCCACAAATTCATTTCGCCGCCCCGATTGCTCAGAAAATAAAGATGTTCTCCCGTCGGGGACCAGACCGGATTCCAGTCAATGTGTTCATCGTTTGTCACAGGTGTCGGTTCGCCGCCGTTGGCTGCGACAGTCCAAATGTCGCGGTGACCGCCTTGTTGCTCTCCCCAAAAAGCCAGCCTGTGGCCGTTCGGAGACCAGTTCGGCTGAACTGCGTCGCGTTCGGAAATCACGCGGCGCTGGCGAGTTTTCAGGTTCACAGCCCACAAACGGCTGGCGCTGGGGTAAGTGTTACGGCCTTCGTAATCCCAGATGATGTCGTCAGCAAAGGCGATTTCGCTGCCATCCGGCGACCAGGCCGGGTTGAAACCGACATCGGTCACTTGTTCGAGATTGCCGCCGTCGTTGTCCATCACGAAGATTCCGCCGTTGCCTTCGTGCAACTGCCGAAACGCGATTCGTTTGCCGTCAAAAGAAAACGCCGGTTGAATTTCTGCGCCTGGACGATTTTCCGTCAGATTGATGATTGATTTAGTCCCGACCGTCTGGCGGTAAATGTCCATGCTGCCGTTGTGACGGCTGGCGAAAATGACGCTTTGGCCGCCGGGCGAAATGCTGGGGAAAAGTTCCTGTCCTGGAAAGGTGGTCAGTTTTTGCGCGGCGGCTGAATTGAACGAGTTTCGTCGCCCGTTGAACGATTGCCAAATCCAAACGCCCAAAGCTGCCAACAGAAAGAATGCCGCCGCGACGGCCAAACTTTTGCCGCGTCTGGCCGGAGCTTGCTGTTGCGCTTGCTCCACTTGCAGCAAGTCGGCGCGAAACTCTGCGGCGTTTTGGTAGCGATGCGCTGGGTCTTTCATCAAAGCGCGTTTGACGATGAACGACATTGCGGAGGCATCCGGAAAGTTGGGCAAGGCTTCAGGCTCGCGGTTCAAAATGGCTTCGCAAACTTCGGCGGCGTTTGCGCCTTTGAACGGACGAATTCCCGCCAGCATTTCGTAAAGCACAACGCCGAGGCTAAAAATGTCTGTGCGCGCGTCCAACTCTTCTTGACGAGTCTGCTCCGGCGACAAATAAGCCAGCGTTCCCATCAGCGCCTTCGGATCTGTGTACGATTGCGGATTGCGGATTGCGGAATGCGGATTTTGAAAGTGGTCTTCAATCCGTAATCCGCAATCTTCAATCTTAAATCCCCCATCCGCTTCAGTCCGCAATCCGCAATCCGCAATCCGCAACCCGGTTGGCTTAGCTAATCCAAAGTCTAGAAGTTTGACCAAGCCATCCGGCCTGACCATCACGTTTTCTGGTTTGATGTCGCGGTGAATGATTCCCGCCGAATGAGCCGCCGCCAGCGCATTGGCGATTTGAGCGGCGATGTTGGCGGCCTGGCGCGGTTCCAGTTTTCCGGCGTTGATCGTTTCGCGCAGCGTTTGCCCTGTGACCAGTTCGGTGGCGATGAAGTGTTGGTCGCCGTCCTGGCCGATCTCGTAAATGGTGATGATGTTCGGATGATTGAGCGCCGCAATCGCGCGGGCTTCGCGTTCAAATCGCAGCGCCTGCCCGACGTCGCGGGTGAATTGAGCCGACAATAATTTCAGGGCGATTGGCCTGTCCAGTTTGGCGTCGCGGGCCAGATAAACTTCGCCCATTCCGCCCGCGCCCAGCAAGGATTGAATTTCGTAGCCGCCGATTTTCTGGCCAATGATCGGCTCGGCGGGGTTGGCTGAATTTTCCAGTAACGGCTGTTCGATGAATTCGCCTGCTTCGTCATAAGAATCCAGCAAGCGCCAAACCTCATCGCGCAAGGCGGAATCTTCGCCGCAGGCGTCACGCAAAAACGCGGCTCGCGCGTTTGGCTGACGATCCAGCGCCGAATGAAACAAGGCTTCGATCTGTTGCCACTTTTCAGGCGTCATTGGGTTCACTTCTTTAGCTGTTGATACAACCAGGCTTTGGCCAGCTTCCAATCGCGCATAACCGTGTCGGGCGAAACTTCCAGAACTTCGGCGGTTTCTTCCACGCTCAACCCGCTAAAATAACGAAGCTCGACAACGGAGCATTTTCTTGAGTCGAAATTTTGCAGCGCATCCAGAGCCTCATCCAGAGCCACCAAATCAGCCGCGCGTTCACCGGACAAATTGATGATGTCGTCCAGCGAAAGTTTGATCGCGTCGCCGCCACGTTTTTCGCGGTGTTTGGTTTTGGCGTGATCCACCAGAATCCGGCGCATCATCTGAGCCGCAATGCCGAAAAACTGTGAGCGGTTTTGCCAGTTGACGCGAGTCTGGTCAGCCAGCCGCAGCCAGGCTTCATGAACCAGAGCAGTCGGTTGCAAGCTATGACCGGCGGCTTCGTGGCGCAAAAAACGGTCGGCCATTTGCCGCAATTCGCGGTAAACGACCGGAGCGATTTCAACCAGCGCCGATTGATCACCATTGCTCCAGGCAATCAACTGCTCCGTGATCTGATTGGAAGCAGGCACGTCCATTTATTGAAGCTCGGAAATTTATTTGCGGGAGAGAAAAAAACTTTGTTTAACGTGCCAGTTTTTACCCGCAACTGTCGCGTTAATCAACAGCGGCGAAAAACATGTAGTACCGCCTTTAGGCGGAAGGTTTTGGAGGTAGAAAAACATATTCCGCCTAAAGACGGTACTGCATGCTTTTTCAAAGGGGGCAAAATGAAAGTTCTGAAAATGAATCTGCCGTCGGAATTCGACCTGAGCGATTTGGGACGAATCAATTTGTTTCATAATGTGCCGCACGCCGAATTGCGACAGATCAGCGAGTGGTTGCACCGCAAGACGTTTCCGGCGGGCGCGGCCTTGATGACTGCCGACCAATCCGGCGAAGTCGTCTATTTCATTTTCAGCGGCACGGTCAAAGTTCACATCGAACAAGCCGACGGTTCTGACGTCATCATTTCAATTCTAGGCCCCGGCGAAAGCGTGGGCGAAATGAGTGCGCTGGATGATCCCAGCCGTTCAGCCAGCGTCACCACTCTGGAAGAATCCGAATTGCTTTGGCTGGATCGCTCGACGTTTCGGAAGTTTTTGATGGCGACGCCGATGCTCAGCCACAATTTGTCCTGCCTGCTTTCGGCGCGTCTTCGCCAGGCGAATGAACAGATTCAATCGCTGGCTACGCTGGATGTCGAATGCCGCATTGCCCGGCAACTAATTGGTTTTGCTGATAAATACGGCCAGCCGGAAACAGACGGCAACATTTCCATCCCTGTTCGTCTGACGCAAAGCGATCTGGCCAATCTGGTCGGAGCCACGCGCGAAAGCGTCAACAAAATCATCGTGTCATACAAAGAACGCGGCTACCTTTCAGCCAGCCGAGACCACCGATGGACAATCCACAATCGCCAGTTCCTGGCCAATCGCTGCGGCTGAAATCGCGGCTGCTGTTAACCACTTCACACCGCCATTGTGAATGGATTCGCTGTCCAGGCTGCTCCTCCGAAGTAAGTTGTCGTTGTCGCAGAGAAACAAGTTACAACGAACAACCACTTCAACCGATAGAGAGGAGCCAGTCATGAAAACCAGATTTCGTCGTCAAACCCCGTTTGCCAATTTGACCGTCAGCGCACTGTTCGCAGTGTTGCTTTCCATCGGTGCATTCGCGCAACCGGCGGCAGCTCAGCCAGTACCCAAAGCCAATTTGATCATCGAGCAAAAAGCTGTTCGCTTTGATCTGCAAGGCGCGGCGCGTTCGTGGCAGATAGAAGTATTCAATCAGCCAGGAGATTTGATCTTTTCCAGCGGCGTCGTCAGCCAGCCAACGGTTGAATGGGCGCTGGCAGATCAACAGGAAAAACCATTGGCAGATGGGTTGTACGTTTACTCATTGAAATTCTGGGATGAAAACAGCCAACAGCTTTCTGTTCAGCGCGGCCACGTCATCGTCAACCGCGCCAGCAGCAGCGACCGCATCTGGGTAACCAGCAACAATTCAACTGGTGTTGGGTCGGGGGCGGAACTGACCGTGGTGAGTTCGCCGGATTCAACCGTCGGCGGAGCCAGATTGCTGGAAACGCGCTCGTCCGCACAGGCTCGCGCAACGGAAGCTTCCAGCAACACGCAACAACTGAAAGACATTGGCGGGGTGATTAACGCGGTTGGCCCAATCAACGGCGACGGTACTGCAAATCGAATTGCCAAGTTCACCGCCGCGCACACGATTGACGATTCGGTGATGACTGAATCCGGTGGCAACATTCAGATCAACACCAACCTGAATCTGGCCAGGCTGACGGCTGTTCACACCAACGTCAGAGGGATTTACGGACGCAGCGATTCCGCCGCAGGTGTTTGGGGGCAGAGCATCAGCGCCCAGGGTGTTTATGGCTTCAGCGCCAACAGCGCGGGCGTCGAAGGTTCCAGCGTCAACGGATTTGGATTGTCCGGCGTCAGCACCAACCAATACGGCGTTTACGGCACGACCGGCAGCGCCAGCTTTGCCGGAGTGTTCGGCACAACGGCAGCGAACAACGGCAAAGGCATTTGGGGCCGAGCCAATAACGGTTCCAGTGCCGCTGGCGTCTTTGGTGAAAGCACGGATGGGCGTGGAGTTTTTGGCGACAGCGTAAACGGAACCGGCGTGCGCGGCGAAACCAGCAGCGGCACAGGAGTGTATGGCTACGCTTACACCGGGCGCGGTGTTTACGGCAACAGCTTACAGAATCATGGCGTGCAGGGACGTTCGTTGAGTGGCGACCATGCGGGTGTTTACGGCATCAGTACAGATGCCAACGGCGTCGGCGTTCTGGGTGAAGCCCCTGGAGGTCAGAATCAAACTTCCATCGGTGTGTATGGACTAGCCAGCGGCTGGGGCGTAGTCGGTGTTGCCGATGCCGGACACGGCGTGGCGGGTTACGGCAGTTTTCTGGGTGCGTCCATTTACGGTGCCAGTGGCGCAGCCTGGGCCGGATACTTCGACGGCGATGTCGTCGTTGATGGCAATCTTCAGGTCAACAACAACTTCGCTGCCAAGATGGATCATCCGCTTGATCCAGCCAACAAGTATCTAAACCAATCCTTCATCGAATCGCCGGAAATGATAAATGTCCAAACCGGCAATATCACCACCGATGCAAACGGCGAAGCTGTGGTCACTTTGCCGGAATACTTCCCCGCGATCAGCGGAGATTTTCGCTATCAACTGACGGTCGTTGGCCAGTTTGCCCAAGCCATCGTCGCGCAAAAGATCGAAGGCAATAGCTTCACGATCAAAACCGACAAACCCAATGTCGAAGTTTCGTGGCAGGTAACTGGACTGCGCCAGGATGCCGCTTCAAAAACCAACCGCAAACCAGCAGAAGAGCTGAAGTCCGAAAAAGAGCGTGGTTTTTATCTGCGTCCGGCAGCGTTCGGTCAGCCAGAAGAGAAAAGCATCGAATGGGCGCGCAACCCTGAAACAATGAAGCGAACGAAAGCCCAGCGCGAATCGTTGACCAAACGGCGTCAATAAACACAGACCGAGCCAAATTGTCAGAAACCGAAACCTAGATCAGATTTCAATTGTGTGTATGGGAAATTCAACCACAGGGAGCACGGGGCACACGGGGAAAACAACTCTTTTTCCCCAACTCTTCCCCCGTGATCCCAGTGTTCCCCGCGGTTCAAATCCGTATACGCATCTGCAAACCGATCTAACTTTTGAAGAAGGAGAATCAAGATGAAAAAAACAATGACTGGATTCACGTTTTGCAGCCGGCTGCTGTGCAGTTTACTGCTGATGACCACGCTTATGGCTGGCGCGGCGATGGCCCAGGATGGATACAAGATTTGGACTTCGGTCGCTTCGACCGGAACCGTGGATGAGACAGACGCAGGCGAAATTGCTTTTGCGGGGCCGTTTGCGACGTTCAGCAATTCAGCGCCTACGCTTGCCCGCGCCATCATCCGTTACAACGTAACAGCCGTTGACGGATTGTTCGCGCAAGCCGGGCCAGTGTCTTGGCCTGCCCTGGCCGTCAACTACCGCGACGACGGCGACGATGCGCGCGTAGTGGTTTACCTGCGCGAATACGAATTCGGAGCTAATCCAATGAATCCAGCACTGAACACGCGGATCGTTTTCGACAGCGATCTGTATCCGACTTCGGGCGATTATCAAACGCGTTCGATTGGCAATTGCGGACAATTCACCAAGTTTGAATTCGTCCCCAACAACCAAAACGTCCGAGCATACTTTCTGGAAGTTCACCTGATTCGGCAGAACCAGGACAACAATGTTCAAACCGGAAACCCTGGACTTGGCGGGTTGGCGTTGTCACGTTACGGCGTTTGCTTGTCGCAACAATTTACGACGGAGCCGTAGCCTTAAACTTAAAAGGCGTCGAACCACTCAACGGTTTCGACGCCTTTTGAGCATTTCGGAAGCAAAAATCCTTACCAGCCCATCGCGTATCGTCCTCGCCGTGCATCAGCTCCCGCCTGAATCAATTTCGTTTTCGGATCAAAGATGACAACGGTTGGAGCGGCGGAAGGCGCAAAGTCATCGCTGACTTCGACCTTGTGGCCACGCCATTTCATTTCTGCGATCAAGGCTTCGCCCATACGTTTTTCCAGTGTCATGCTGCCGGGTCGGAATTGATGGTCGCTGAACGAACTGACGAAATGCTGGGTTTCAAACCGCGCGGCTTCGACCGAAGCTTGAGGATTCATCCCAAATTCGATGATGTTCAGTAGCACTTGAATCAGGGCTTGATCCTGATTGTCTCCGCCGGGTGTGGAAAGCGCTGCGAAGGGTTGGCCGTCTTTCATCACCAGCGTAGGCGACAAGGTAATACGTGGACGTTTGCCGCCTTTCAATTCATTGGGATGACCACGTTGCAGCAGTGCGCTTTGCAACCGGGACGAAATGGGAATGCCTGTATCTCCAGCAACAAACGAAGGCAGCCAGGCTCCGCTGGGAGTCGCCGAAAAGACGTTACCAGCGGCGTCAATCACGTTGACGCAGGTTGTATCGTGCGCGCGTTCAGCTTCCGGGATTTCAACCGGTTCCAGGTTGAAGCTGACCAATTGCGCCAGAGATTTTTTGTTCACCGGATCGCCTGGCTGCTGGGTTTGCGAAGCCGATTTTGGATCAATCAGTGTGCGCCGCAATTCCGCATACTCTTTCGATAGAAGTTCTGCTCCTGGAACTTTTGAAAAACGCGGGTCGGCGTAATACCGGTCGCGGTCGGCAAAGGCCAGCTTGATGGCTTCAGTCAGCGTGTGAACGTAATCCGGCGAATTGTGGCCCATCGCTTTCAGGTCGTAACTTTCGATCAGGTTCATGGCTTCCAGCATCGCCGGACCTTGCGACCAGAAACCGACTTTATAAACTTCGTAGCCGTGGAAACTGACTTTCGTCGGCTGGTCAATGTCGGCTTTGAACGCCGCCAGATCGCTGGCGCGCATTAACCCGCCAGCTTTTTCAATCGCGTCGCAATAGCGTTTGCCTAAAGGGCCGAGGTAAAAATAATCGCGCGCGGCTTGCAGCGCAGCGATACGGCCTCGGCTGGCATTTTTCTTTTCCACTGCCACCAATTCGCGTAATGACCGCGCCAGATTCTTCTGGACAAAAATATCGCCGACTTTTGGGATTTCACCGTTCGGCAAAAAGATGTCGGTTGTGTCTTTCCATTCCTGGTACGCCGGGCGGGTGTTTTTGATGTACTGGATGCGCAGTTCATCAATCGGAAAGCCGTCGGCCAGCTCAATTGCCGGTTGCATCACATCAGCCAGCTTCATCGTGCCGTAGTTTTGCAAGGCAACAATCATCGCATCCAGCACGCCCGGAACGGTCGCTGCTGTCGGCCCGGTCGAAGGAATCACGGCTGGTTTCGACGGGTCTTTGCGTTGTTTTTCAAAAAATTCGATGGTCGCTAATTGCGGAGCCTGGCCTTGGCCGTTGATGGTGATCGGCTGCGGCTTGTTGGCCATCTTGATGATGACGGGAACTTCGCCGCCGAAAGCGAAGTGGGAAAATTCGATGACCGAAGCCGCCAGGGTTGCGGCAACGCCAGCGTCAACAGCGTTGCCGCCTTTGTGCATCATCCGCAATCCGGCTTCGGCAACCAGTGGGTGTCCTCCAGCGACAACGCCGCGCGTGCCGCGAACCGTCGGGCGATAAGTCAGGGTCTGAGCCGAGCCTGAAGCAAGAATCGAAAGGGCAAAGCCAAAAACGAGCAGTCTGACGAGCATTCGTGATGTCATCGCGTTTCTCCGGGTGTTAAAAGTTGGTGTGGACAGGCATCTTCTACCAAATCCGCAAACGCGACAAGAAGCCGTGACTCGCGCAAGGCAAAGCCGTTGTGATAAATTTTCTGCGGTAATTCAAGATTTCAATTCAGGCACGTTCAAGGAGGTAGAAAAAACAAGTTATGCCAATTTACGAATACGTTTGTCAGAAATGCGGTCACCATCTGGAAGTCATGCAAAAGATGAGCGACAAGCCGCTGAGCAAATGTCCGGAATGCAAAGGCAAGCTGGAAAAAATCTTTTCGCAGACCAGCTTTCAGCTAAAAGGTTCCGGTTGGTATGTCAGCGATTATGCCAAGCCGGGCAAAACCGATAAGACTGATAAAGCAGACAAGGTAGAAAAGACCGACAAACCCGAAAAAGCTGACAAGCCCGATAAAACCGACAAGAGCGAAAAGAAAGAAACGAAGACCACCACCGCCTGAATGAAAATGCACGGTGTATGCCGTTTGTGACCGAGGGCATTCAAAGGGGAAATTATGAAAACGTCAGAAGCGCAAACGATCGAATCTTTAACCCACGTCTCCTCGTCTCAACTTCTCCCCATCTCGCGGTTGGTGTGTCTTGCGCTTATGTGGATGATGCTTGTGGCAATTGCGGCGCAAGCGCAATCCGGCCGCGCCCCAACGTCGAGTCGCCGGACAACCGTGTTGCATGTCGTGGCGCAGCGAGTCGAAGATCCGAACAAGCCAAAACCTTTATTGGCGGGCAGTGGCAATGAAGAAGATCAGGACAAGGTCGTCCAGCGAAAAGTACTGGAGCTTTTTGATGGCGGAGTTCTGCAAAAGATTGAAGCCTTTGCGCCGGACCCAACTCCGGCGCGCATTGTCGTGCTGATGGACAATTCGCAAACCTTGCCCGCCGATGTTGGCAAATTGGCATCTGTTCCGGCTGCCTTTGCACCCGAAATTTATGAAGGCGACAAAGTCATGGTCATCGGGTATGACCTGAAGCCGGAAATCATTACTGACTTCACGGACGTCCCCAAAGATTTGCAAAACACCAAAGAGTTGCTGAGAAAAGTTGAGCAGCCGAAATTTTTCGATGCGCTGAATGTTGTGGTGGAAGACGTGCTGAGGCCGGAAGTTGGCTTTTCCAAACGGGTTATCGTCATTGTAGCGGACGGAATTGATCGCGACAGCAAAATCAAATTTGACGAAATCCTGGCCAAGCTGCAAAACGAAAACATCACGGTTTACGCTATCCAAGTCCGTGACCGGACGCGCGGCGCTTTGCGCAAAGACGCACCGAAAGCTGCCGAAGCCTTGAAACGCCTTACCGAAGGAACCGGCGGCAAAGTTTTCAAGATCGAAGACGACGTCAAACAATCGGTCAAAGAAATCTGTGACGAACTCCGCAACGACCGCTATCAACTGACCTATTATCCCGACGGCATCAATCCAATTAACAAGCGGCTGCTGCTGCTTTCAACAACCGATGCGACCGTCAAGCTGCGGTATAAAGCTTGGCATCCTCCTGTGAAGCAATGATTAGGGGGGCATTGGCAAGTTTATGAGGGTTTGGGCAAGAAGACTGTTGATGGCTTCCCTGCTGCTCTCGGCCGCTTCCTTTGCTACTTGTTATTTCGGAGTCCAACACGAGATCAACAAAATTCCTCCCGAAATCCGATCCCGAATGAGTGATACTGATTGGATCGGAGTTAAGTGGATTGCCGCAGGGATGGGGATTTTTCTTTTGGCCTGCATTCCGGCAGCGGCTGCTTTGGTTTGCTGGAGAAAATCCAAACGGTGAAATCATGCAATGGTCGCACTGCCCGTCATGTTACGGCCTGTTAGAAACACGCGAAGCAATGCCTTGCTTTATCTGTGGCGGTTGGCCAGTCAGCGTCGAGAAGTTTGATCCAGCCAAGAAGTTCGTTGAATTTGAATTGCCAGATGGCACTCGGCTGATTTTATGCGAGCCCTGCCAAGTGGAAGAGTTTATGGTGGAAGGCGGTTGGGGATGGCAACTAAACATTCCGACCAACAGGCTTCCCATCAACCACCTCAGATTCATCAGCGAAATTGCTCAGCCGGAACTCGCGCTTGATAAGTATTGCCAGCACTGTCTGCAGCGGCTGGCTTTTCTGAAAATCCTGGCTGCCAGAAAAGACGATCCTTCCGCTACGCCGTAACCAATTCCACCTTGTAATCCTCAATCACTGGATTCGACAGCACATCATGAGCAAACTTTTCGATTTGCGCTTGTGCTTGTGTCTGATCAAGCGAAGCGTCGAGTTTGATCTCGAAGTATTTGCCTTGGCGCACATCGGCAATTCCAGCAAAGCCAATGGTTTCGGCGGCGTGGTGGACGGCTTTGCCTTGTGGGTCCAGGACTCCGTTTTTCAGGGTAACGTAAACTTTAGCGAGCATGGTTTGATTCCTTTCAAGAATTATTTCGATTGCTCCAACGGCAACGCGCCGCTGTATTTATGAATGCCGGTGAAAACCCGGTCAAAGATTCGATCAACGTTCTTCAATTGGGTTCGCACATCGAAAGCGCGTTCGATTTGTTCAGCCGTAATCGTGCGGGAAATGTCCGGGTCTTGCTTGACCAATTCGCGGAAATCCAAGCCTTCGTCCCAGGATTTCAGCGCGTTTCGTTGCACCCAGTAATAAGCGTCTTCGCGTTGCGCGCCGCCCGCAGCCAATTCCAGCAACAACTGACCGGAGAAAACCAGCCCGCGAGTAAGGTTCAGGTTTTCCATCATTCGTTCCGGTTTGACGACCAGCGTGTCCAGCAAGCCAGTGGTTTTGGCGATCAGGTAATCGGTGGAAATACAGGCGTCAGGCAGGATGACGCGTTCGGCTCCAGAGTGCGAAATGTCGCGTTCGTGCCAGAGCGCGTTATTTTCCAGGGCCGTGACTGCGTATCCGCGAATGACGCGCGCCAAGCCGCAAATGCGTTCCGACAAAATCGGATTCCGTTTGTGCGGCATTGCCGACGAACCTTTTTGGCCAGGCTTGAAATACTCATGTGCTTCGCGGACCTCGGTGCGCTGCCAGTGACGAACTTGCAGCGCGATCTTTTCCAGCGACGAAGCGATGATTGCCAGCGTGCAGACGAATTCTGCGTACCGGTCGCGCTGAATGACTTGCGTCGAAACGCTTGCCGGGCGCAGACCGAGCAGGAAGCAAACGCGCTCTTCGATGTCAGGATCAAGGTGCGCGAAAGCGCCAACTGCGCCAGACAATTTGCCGTAACTGATGCCAGCGCGAGCGCGTGTCATGCGATCAATGTTGCGGCGGTTTTCTTCGTACCACAGCGCAAAGGTCAGCCCCAAGGTTGTCGGTTCGGCGTGAATGCCGTGTGTGCGGCCAATCATTGGCGTGTCTTTGAATTCCAGCGCGCGGCGTTTTAGCACGTCGCTCAAGCCTTGCAGCTTGGCCAGAATCAGGTCGCCCGCTTCCACCAGCAACAGCGCATTTGCCGTATCCACCACGTCCGACGAAGTCAGGCCAAAATGCACCCAGCGCGCTTCGGGACCGATGTTTTCGGCAAGATTTGTCGTGAAGGCGATGACATCGTGGTCGAGCGTCTTTTCCAGTTCGTGAATGCGTTCGACCGAAAAAGCGGCTCGTTGCCGAATCGGTTCAACCACATCGGCCGGGATGTTTCCGGCTTCGGCGTTGGCCTGGCAGGCGGCGAGTTCGACATCCAGCCATTTGCGGAAGCGATTTTCTTCCGTCCAGATCGCGCCCATTTCGGGCAGAGTGTAACGTTTAATCATTAGATGTCAGGTGACAGGTTTTAGATTGTAGCTTCAAAAGTTTCAGCCTTGAGATTCGTTTGATTGTCGCGAACGGGAAAAGCACAAAACGCTGATTGCTGCCGCGAAAATAGGAATCAGCCAATGCGTCATTTCTTTTTGCCCTTTGGCAAACAGCATCGCCAACGTCCAGCCGATGGCGGCAATACCCAAACCATATCCGGCTCGGCGATATGCCGCTCTCATTTCATCTTTTTCTTCGGTCATCGAGTCGAAATTTTGGGTTCATCTGGGATGTAGTAACTGCTGCGCGAACGAAGGCTGATGCCTTGTCTCGCGGCAATTACCTTGATTGAGCGTTTGTCTTCCAGCGTCGGCGTGCGTTCAGTAATGAACGACAAACTGTATTGCGCGCCAATTTCGCGCGACACGTTTCGATTGGCAATGATCAGTTCATTGTGTGTGGGCGGAAGCCATAATTCACCGCCACTGCTTTCAGTCATGGCGCGCAATTCCGCCGTTGCGCCTTCCAAGGTTGAGAGATAGCGTCGTAATTCTTCGACACGCTTCGCCGCATTTGTGCCAACGGTTTCGTGGTTCATCGTAAAGCCGATTGCCATTTCGATTTCTGCGCGCAAAGCCTCTGCCCAGCCAATGACGAAAACCGACGCGCGTGCTTTTTCCAGCGCCAGCATCGCTTTTGTTTTACCAGTTTTACTATTGGAATCAATGCCGTCGGTGATCAAAACAACGATGCGGCGACCGTTTGGTTGGGCCTGCAATTTATCAGCGGCCAGCTTCAGCGCGTCGTGGTAACTGGATTTGATGCCGACGCGGTATTTCGACGCCAATGAGTTCAATGCCTGTTGCCGATCGTTTGTCCAATCCTGAATCAGTTGAACCTTGTCTGAATACTGAATGATCGCGATTTGATCTTCCGGCGAAAGCAACGAAACAAACTGATTGGCAAACGTGCGCGTCGTCGGATTGCTGATGACCTGGTACTCAGGGCCTTTTTCCCACATGGGACGGTCGGCTTTGTAATAGCGTTCAGTCGCAGCATTTTTGAAAGTGCCGATTTCGTTGCTGCAATCCATAATCAGCACAATGTTTGCCGGTTCGCGTTTGACGCGCGTCACCTGGCGAGCTTCGCCTTCTTCCAAAACCAGCACGTCTTTTGTCTGCAAATCGTCAACGAACTTGCCTTCAGCGTCATAGGCCATCAAGGGCAACACAACTTCTCGGGTTTCAATTCTGAGCGATGGCGCTTCACCGGGCTTCGGTTGTTGCTCGCCCGGTTTCTGTGGTGGCTTGCGGCCGGATTGCGCCAGCGCAAGACCGCTGACTAGCACCAACAACAAGAATGATAAAAGCCCTTTCCTTTTCATAGCTCAATCCACTCAGCCGGTCGGTCGTAAGGAGCGATCCTGACGCGTTGTTCGGCATTGGCGGAAAAAAGCGGTGCGCGTGCTTGCAGGGCATTGATTGCTGCCAGCCGCGCCACGTCCGGATGATTCGTGTTCTGCGACAAATGCGCAAGAATGATGTGCTCGGCTTTGCCGTCAAAATCTTCCGTCAGGTAACGCGCCATTTCATCATTCGAGGTGTGACCATGCCGACCCATAATCCGCTGCTTCAGCGCCCACGGGTAATAGGTGCAAGCGCGCAGCATTTCCGTTTCGTAGTTGGCTTCGATGATCAGCAAGTCACAGCCGCGAAACCGTTCCGCCGCCAAATTGTTGATGTAGCCCAGATCAACTGCGATTCCCATTTTGACGCCGCCGGTTTCTACCGTAAAAGCCATTGGATCTGCGGCATCGTGGGGAACTTTGAATGGGCTGAAGCGGAACGCCCCGATTTGGAAATCTTGCGAACAGGTGATGGCTTCCCCTCGGCTGACGTATTTGGCTTTGTCGGCTAAGTTGCAGGCTTCCAAGGTTCCTGTTGAAACGTAAACCGGCACGCCAAGCTGCTTGGAAAGCATTCCCAGACCGCGGGCGTGGTCGCCGTGTTCGTGCGTAATAACGATGGCGTCAAGCCGGGTTGGATCTTCGCCAACAGCTTGAATGCGGCGAATGGTTTCGCGCGCGCTCAAGCCACAATCAATCAATACGCGAGTTTCACCAGCGACCAATAAGGTCGCATTGCCCGCACTGCCACTGCCTAAAACACAAACGCGCATTGAAAATGAATTGAGATATTGAGGTGAATCGTTGAACCTGCATCTTATCAAACACAATGCGAACTCAACAGCAGACCAAGGAAAGTTATTTCTGTCGATGAAGACACGCAAAGACGCGCTGCCTATTGCAAACTGCCCCAAAGTGTCTTAAAAAGAGCCGCCCTTACAGCGAGGGTGACAATATTTCCTAGGGAATGTTTTGAAGGTGCCTGTTGTTCAGCCGAGAGTCACCTTCCGTACAAAGCCAAATCAGCCGATTTCTTGTAGGGACCAGCACTCCCTTAATCACCAATCAGCCAATTCAATAGGAGAATCTATGCCAGCCAAAAAACCAGTGTCCAAAAATAACGGAGAATCAGACTCTTCCGCAAAAAGTTCAGCCAAGCAGTTCACCTTGCTAAAGCCCGTCGAACTAAGCCAACGGCTTCAAAACCTGAAACTGATTCCCACTGTAGACGTAAGTAAATTGCTTGTAAGTGTCAATCGAGTCGCACAGCTTTCAGCCATACCAATCGCCAATTTGCCCGAAGAAATTAAAGTCTCAATTCCTAGCTTGAAGCCAGAGGTGAAACGGTTTCACGGTGCCAAAGTCTCGTTAAATTGGTTTCCCGGTCCAGTCGTAAAGTCTCCGTGCGCAGACAAATTTGGTTACATGTCGTCAGCAGTCACTCGCACTGCGACCAAATTGCCATTCAACGTGACTTCACAGGCACTGCTTGGTCAATTGGGTGATTTGATGGGAAATCCGAATCGGGACCCAAATTTACCGCCGAGTGTGATCACTCCTAATGACTCGACTATCCCTTCTGGATACACATATTTCGGCCAGTTTGTAGATCACGACATTACGCTGGATGTGTCTTCTTCATTGGATGCGGACACGGATGCGAACACGATCAACAACATGCGCAGTCCGACATTGGATTTGGATTCGGTGTATGGACGTGGTCCGGCGCTTGACCCATTCCTTTATGTTTTTCCTTCCACCGGTCCTTCATCAGCAATCAAGTTGCAGTTGGGAACAAACAGGGATTTTGGCACGGGCGGCCCGGCAGGTTCTGCCGGAAACCCCGGCGGCATGCAAAAACAAACTGATTTTGATGTGCCCCGAATCAGCAACCCACTGAATCCTTCGTCCTCAAGCAACACGGCGATTATTGGTGATCCGCGCAATGACGAAAATTTGATTGTTTCGCAGTTTCACCAAACGATGTTGCGCTTTCACAACCAGGTTGTAGATTTGCTGCTGCTTGCATCCTTTGCCGGTGACATTTTTGTTGAAGCCAAAAAGATCGTCACCCATCACTATCAATGGGCAGTTGTGCATGACTTTCTGAAACGTATTTGTGGGGCTGCTGCGGTCAACAATGCGCTTAGTGGAGTGACTGCCGCCATTGATAGTCCTTTCCGTATGCCAGTTGAATTTTCTGTGGCGGCATATCGTTTCGGCCACAGCATGATCCGCAACAATTACTGGGTAAACTTCAATTTTCCCAATGCTTCAATGGCACAGGTTTTTCTGTTCATTCGCAACCCACAATTGCCTGTGTTCTCGAATTGGGTGGTTGATTTCAATGCCTTTTTCAACACTGGGATTCCGGTGCCAGTCAACAACCGAGCGCGTAAGATTGATAGCAATCTGGCGAATGAACTGGAATTATTGCCAGGATTTTCGGGCCTAATGCAGGTGCTTGCCACGCGTAACCTGCGCCGTGGCTTGGCGCTCGCATTGCCTAGTGGGCAAGGCATGGCTGGTGAATTTGGGATTACGCCTATGACCACCGCTCAGCTCACACAAGGATTGCCAGCCAATGAAATTGCCGTGTTGAATTCCAATGGTGGGCTGCTCTTACAAAAAACACCGCTTTGGTATTACATCCTGCGCGAAGCGGCTGTGCTAGGCGGCGGGAACCAACTTGGCCCCGTGGGAGCCAAAATTGTCGCAGACACGTTCATTCGAATGCTGAAGCGAGATGGTAATTCATTCCTGAATGTGAGTGGCGGATTTACACCGATGTTACCCTCTGTGGTGGCAGGGGATTTCACGGTTGCCGACTTGGTCATTTTTGCTGGAGTGACACAACCCTAGCGGAAACTAAGCAGTAAACTTAAAAGAGGGCGCACGCCATTTTGACGTGCGCCCTCTTTTACTTCGCAGGCACGATTCAAAAACTCCGTAATCTTGAACGGTTGCCCCGATGCTATTTCTTCTGAGTCAGCGCTTTGACCTTCAGTGGCAAGCCCAGAATATTGATGAAGCCTGCGGCGTCTTTTTGATCGTAACTGGCACCCATCGTGAACGAAGCCAGGTCAGGACGATATAGCGTGTTCGGCGAAGTGCGTCCGGCGACGATGACGTTGCCTTTGTAAAGTTTCAACTTGCACGTGCCGCTGACCGGAGCCATCAACGTGTTGACGAAACTGTCAATCGCTTCACGCAAGGGCGTAAACCACTGGCCGAAGTAAACCATCTCGGCGTATTTGTGCGCGACGACTTCTTTG